>NZ_JBHYIG010000065.1:0-35568 GCF_042740015.1 Streptomyces sp. NPDC059037 | reverse complement strand
CAACAGATATCTACAAATGAAATCAACTTGGCCGCTGGGACGAGGATCTCGCCGACCGGCCGTGTACCCAGCTCCAGGGCGTCGCGCAGGCGTTCCCCGTCCGCCGCCGAGAGCAGCCCGGCCTGGCTGGAGTCGAAGACCATGCGGGCGAGCTGGTCGTCGGTGAGGACGGACTCGACCTCGTCCTTGGGCTCCACGCGCAGGAGCTTGAGGAGGGCATTGGCGAAGGCGTTGATGCCGAAGACGAGCGGCTTGCGGGCGCGGGTGAGGGCGACCAGGGGCGGGCCAAGAAGCAACGCCGTCTGCGCGGGTGCGGCAAGCGCGATGTTCTTCGGGACCATTTCGCCGATCAGCATGTGCAGATACGTCGCCACGGTCAGGCAGCTGGTGATCTCCGATTCGCACCGCGGCCTGGTAGCCGCGATCCGCACCGTGTTCCTCGGCTCGGCCTGGCAAAGGTGCCGCGGTCACTTCGTCCGCGACGTCTTCTCGGTGATCGAGAAGACGTCGGCGGAGATGGTCGCAGCGACCATCCGCACCATGTTCGCGCAGACCACCGCAGAGCAGGTCCGGTGCCAGCTGGACGTCGTGGCGGACGTGCACGGACGTCAGTTCCCCCAAGTTAGGGCGATGCTGCTGGAGGCGGCCGGGGACATCACGGCGTTCGCGGATTTCCCGACGGCGCACTGGAAGAACATCTGGTCGACCAACCCTTTGGAGCGGCTGAACCGGGAGATCAAACGCCGCACCGATGTCGTCCAGGTCTTCCCCCCACCCCGCCGCCCTGGACCGGCTCGCCGCCGCAGTCCTGGCCGAACTCCACGACGAGTGGCAGGTCTTCGACCGCCGCTACCTCTCTGAAGGCTCCATGGCCGAACTCTTCACCACCAAGCCGACCCCGCAGCCACAGATCCCTGCACAACCGGAACCAAACAAGCTCGACTGACTACACCACTCGGCGGGACACCATCGTCGTCCGGCCTCGTACCCGCGGTCCCACGCGTCCTTCAACTCCCGGCGCGGGGCGGCCACAAGCCACGGCACCAGAGCCTCCGCGAGGTACCGGTACCGTTCGGCAGCGTCGGTCAACTCCCGTTCGATTTCCTCGATTCCGGCGCCCATCCCCATCACCCGGCACACGTAGTCGGCCAGGGTCTCCGCCCCCGGATCGTCATGCCATATGCCGTGCCCCTCGGATCATCGGATCGTTGGTCTGATACGGCGCTGAGCGATCCTCGGCGGGAGCGAATCGAGCCCCTGTTACCGGACCAGATGGTGAGGCGGGGAGGCCAGTGCCGTAAGCGTCGGCGGGTGTACCGAGGCGGAAGTGTGGAAGTACCGCACCGGCTCGTCCTGGCTGCACCTGCCCGAGCGGAGCCACTCCTGGGAAGGCAGGTACATCCAGTTGCGGAACTGGGCCATCGACGGCAAGTGAGAACGAGTCCGAGTGCCCGGCTCTCCAAGAGTGACCCCCTTCCCCCGCTGTATACACCCCTTTCCAGTCTCTGACCTCGAAGAGCGTGTGATGAACTCCTGGACCACGTCCACCCACCACGGTCAGCCGCTTGCCGACTGGTATGCCCGCCGCAGCAGCACACTCCGCGGCGCTGTACGCCACCAGCTCGTGGACCGAGCGCTGATGGAACACCTTCCAGTCGCACCGCCGCAGCGTGTGCTCGATGTCGGTGGCGGCACCGGCGTGCAGGCCCGGATGCTGGCCCATCGTGGCCACCACGTCACCATTCTCGATCCCGACGAGAACATGCTGTCCAAAGCCCGCACTGCCTGGCTGCCACACGCCGACAACTCGCCGGGCAGTGTCAGCTTCTGCCGTGGCATCGGCGAGCAGGCCCCGCAGCTGGTAGGCACTGACTGGGACGCGGTGCTGTGCCACGGCGTCCTGATGTACCTGCAGGACCCGGCCCCCCTGCTGCACGCGCTCACGCAGTGCCTGCGGCCAGAGGGTCTTATCTCCCTCCTTGCCTATCAGGCCGATGTCCTCGCCATGCAACGAGGGCTCGCACGTGACTGGAACGGCGCACTCAAAGCACTGCACAACCCGGTGGAATACAGCAGCATCGGCACGATCAGCTTCGGCGTGGACCGCACCGAGATCCTACGGATTCTCGCCGAACACCACATCGACCTCGTGCAGTGGTATGGAGTCCGGGTGTTCACCGAACACCTCGACGACGAACCTGTCGGCAACGACTTCGACAGGGTGCTGGAGGCCGAGTGGGAAGTCGGCCGCGTCGACCCCTACCGGCGCGTCGCCCGCCACTTCCACCTCATCGCCCGCTCCAAGGTGGCCCAGCGCTCCAGTCGCACTTCGTGATGTGATGGGGGCGCCGACACACTGACCGGACAGCGGAGCTCCCGAACTTGGACGGCTTGTCTTGGCAGACGTCGTTCTACCGGGGCTCCGCTTCCCACGTCCGGCAAACCGGCAGATCACACCCCCTCGACACCACCCATCGGCCCGTAACTTCATTGCCTTGCCCTGAAGAGACGGAGGACGGGGAGGTCGTCCTCTAAACCACGGCTGGCCGACCCATGGGCAGGGTCGAAGAGCTGATCACCGCTACACCACCACAGGGGACATGACCCGCGAGAGGCGTCCGCCCGTCCGCCGAATGCCCATCCATGGAGGCTAGGTGGCTGTGGGTGCGCGGCTCGGCCTGGGCCACCGCGCGCAGGCTCATTGGCGCGGACTCATGACAGCTGGCCTGCGCAATCGTGGCCCACTGCAGACGAGTTGAGGTGGCTAGGGTGCCGCGGGTGGCTAACTCATACACCGCGCTTTCGCAGCACTACGACCTCATCATGACCTCGGGGTACTACGACTACGGTGCCTATGCGCGCCCTCTCCTTCCAACTCGCCGACCACCAGAGCCTCCTGAAACTCGGCGTCGGCACCGGACTGATCTGCGATCGTCTGCTGGAGGTAAGCGGAGCCGGGCTGCGGATCGCCGGAATCGACCACACGGAAACCATGCTCGCCCAAGCGCGCATCCGGCTCGGGGGTCGAGCGCGGCTCGTCCGGCAGAACATCTTGGATAAGACGACCTCGTCGGCCTTCGACGCCGCCTACTGGAGGAGGATGACGAAACCAGGACGCTGACGAATCTCGCCGCCGCACTGCGGCCCGGTGCCCCACTGCTGCTCGCCGTCCAGCCGCCCCATAGCGACTACCACCGACCGTTGCCCGGCGGGCTGGTTTACTCACAGGAAATCCAGGTAGTGGATGAGGACCGCTTCCTCAAGGACTACTTCGTCCGGGAGCAGGACAAGGTCGTGGCACACCAGCGCTGTCAATACCGTCGCGATGCGCAGGACCGGGCGGACCGACTGCTGGCAGCGTGCGGCTTCCGCTTCCAGCACACGAGCAGCGACGGGCTGCTGCACAACTACGTCCGGTTGTAAGGGGCTGGCCCCATCGGGTATCAGGCGGCGCACAGTGATGGCCCTGGGGCCGATCTGATTCCTCAGTCGCGTCGGGGCGTTCTCGCACCCCGGCTCCCTCTCTGGCCGGCACATCCTCTCCGGGTCTCGATGCCGGGATCTCGCACACGGTAGCGGCAGTTGCCTGGTCCGGACCGGCCGCCGGGGATGCAGTCAGCCGAGCGTCGGCATTCCCACCGGGGCGGCTTCGTCATCGTCGAATCCGACCAGGTCGCCGACTTCCTCGCACGGCCGCCCGTCGAGGTCCTGCACGGGATCGGGCCGGTACGCCCTTATGCCGAGTAATGAAAATAAACGACAGGGCAAATATGTACGGATCACCCGGCGTGGCGCACGGATCGACCCAACTACTCGCAGCGCAATAACGCCCGCTGGACGGCTTGCAACCACTTCAACGCGCCCGAGATCCGCACGACCCCCAAGCCATTCCCCTCAATGCCCGCCTGGGGAACCAAGGTCCGGACGATATGCGGTCAGCCGGCCCGGTTCGGACGGAGCCCGGCGCATACCGGGCTCGCCGCCCGCTGCCCTCCCCCGGTCAACTCCGGTGCGCCGCACAGGAATTGTCTTGAAGATCAGGGTTTCGTGTGGAGTGTTCTTGGCAAAGTACTTCAACCATGGGCTTATCACCGATTGCCGGTCATCCTGCTGTCGCTGTCTTCCGAGAGCCCCTAGGCGGGCGGCCCGTCCCGCTGTTGGGCCCGCGAGTCGATGCCGAGGCGAAGCGGACCTCGCGTGTGCTGGCCGCGGTGTCGACCCATGCCCGACCTGTTGAGCGCGCCCTCGCACTGCGGCAGGCCTCCACGGTTGCCGGTGAGTTGGCGGCAGCGCTGTCGGATCTGGCTCCGGCCGTGGTCGGTGAGGGGCTGCCGGCGGAATCGACCAGTCAGTCGTTCTTCCGGGTCCGTGAGGGGGAACTGTCGGATCAGCAGGCTGCCCTGCACGGTGTCCTGGTCGTCCACCGCGGTCTGGAAGATCTGTGTGATGCTCCGTTGTCAGGTTCCGACCTGGCGCTGGAAGTGGCCGGGATGCGGCAGTCCGTGCTCGATCTCACCGGCGCGGCGCCGGGCTCCGACGCTGACTCCGTCCCTCCGGTGGCCGTTCCCAACGCTGCTGCGGAATCGTCGTTGGAGAGTGTGTGGAGTGCTCGGTGGCTCATCGGTCACCAGGTCCATGTCCTGTTCAACGTCTGCGCCGCGGTCGCCGTGGCCGACGCCACCTGCCATCTGCGGCACGGCGACGGCGGTGCCGCGCTGACGCGGCTGGCAGATGCGACGACGTACGTGCGCGGCTTCCCGGCAGCGATGGCCCACGCCAGTACGATCCCGGCCGACTACTACATGGCGGCGATACGCCACACCATGGCGCCCCCGTCGGTGGACGTCCCGTTGAGCGGGCGCCAGCATCGCGGATACAAGCTGTTTCGGGCGGCGATGAAGGACCTGCTGTCCGTGGTTCCCGACTCCTATGAGCACTTGGCGGCCCGCGCCCCGGAGCTGGCCGAGGCACGGGGCGCTCTTCTGGAGGCCGATATCGTGGACGGTGAACGGCACGTCACCCTCGCGTACTCGATGGTGCATCTGCATCGTTCCATCGCTCAGAAACCCGAAGGCCCCGACAACGCCGTAGCCGAACTACGGCACATGCGCCATCGCCGCGCGGCCCGGTACGCCTCGCTGATCCGCTTCGGGGACCACTACATCGCCGACGCCGTGGCCGGCCTGCGCCACTCGTGAGTCCGCGCGTCCGCCGCCCACGCCCCCGGCAGGAGACCCTGATGCCCGAGACGACGCCCGACACCGCCCAGAGCACCGTCGCCGCCGCAGATCGGGAGCTGGATCCGGCCGATGCCGACGCGTGCGAGCGGCTGGCCCGCACCCTGTGCACCCGCGGGCACGACCAGGTCGACAGCCCCGAGTGGGTGGCAGGGGCCCGGGACGCCTGGGAGGACCTTCCGCTACTGCTGCGCCGTGAGGTGCGCCGGTTCCGAAGGCATTCCGGCCCGCACGGCACCTTGGTGATCGGCGGCCTGCCCGTCGATCAGGCGGCCCTGCCCGCGACACCGGCCGTACCCGGCTCGGTCCAGCGCCAGGCCACCATCTCGGCGGCGGTGCTCACCATGGTCGCCTGCGGGCTCGGCGAGCCACTCGCTTACCTGGCGGAGAAATCCGGCGCCCTCGTGCAGGACGTCGTGCCCGTGCCCGGGCAGGAGACCTTCCACGGCAACGCCGGATCAGTGCCGCTGTCCTTCCACACCGAGAACGGCTTCCACCCCCACCCACCCGACTACGTGATCTTCCTGTGCCTGCGTGCCGACCACGACCGACGCGCCGGCATGCGCGTCGCCGGCATCCGCCAAGCACTGCCGCTCCTCACCCCAGCCGGCCGCCAGGCCCTGTTCGCACCGGAGTTCATCACCACACCACCACCCTCCTTCGGCCCCGGCGGCGCAGCGACCGAGCCCGATGCCAAGCCCCGACCGGTGCTGTCGGGAGCAGCCGAGGATCCCGACATACGCATGGCCCAACTCGTCACCACCCCGCTCACCCCTCGGGCCGCCGCGGCGCTGACCGAATTCGGCCGCGCCTGCGAGGCGACCGCCCGCACTCTGCGCCTGACACCCGGCGACCTGGTCGTCATCGACAACCGCGTCACCGTCCACGGCCGCACCGCCTTCCACCCCCGATACGACGGAGCAGACCGCTGGCTGCAACGCACCTACGTCACCACCGACCTGCGCCGCTCCCGCGACCACCGCCCCCACGACGGCCACATACTCGCCCGCTGACCGGCCACATGTGACTCAGCGGACTCCCCAGTCCTCAGGGGGTCGTTCGATGGCCTGGGAGCGCAGTTGCTGGGCAAGACCCCCGTCGAAGAGGTGGGTCGCGCCGTTGGCGAAGTCGAAGACCGGTGTCGCCGGCACCGCGACGGCGTGGACCACCGCTTTGGCCGCGTCGTAGCCGGCCTTGTAGCGGTGTGCCCGGGTGCCGCCGACCGAGCCGAGGACGAGCATGGCGCCCGGTACGCGGTGGGCTACCGCGGCTTCCGCGACCGTACGCAGGAGTGCGTAGGTGGTCACCAGGTTGTCCTCGATCACCGCGCGAAAGGCGTCTACGTCGTTGGCGGCGATCCGCGCGAGGCGGGGTACCCGGCCGACAGCGTGGAAGAGCTCCACTCGTTCGGCTCCGTCGAGGAACTCGTCGACCAGTTGCGTGAAGCGTTCCGTGCGGCAGTCGACGGCGTGGCACCCCTGCACCGTGCCGGTGGAGTGCCGGGCCGGTTCGGAGTGCGAGAAGAAGGCGTCCCGGCAGGGCGGCGAGGTGCGCGGCGAGCGGGCGGCCGATGAAGCCGGCCGCTCCTACGACGATGCGGTGGACCATCTAGGCCGCCAGGATTCGGTGGTAGAACTCGCCCAGGGCGTCCGCTGTCTCGTCCCACCGCGGCAGGGTCAGCGCTCCCGGCCCGCTCACCCTCCGTTGTCCTTCCGGCGGGACGGTCAGAGCTTCCTGCCAGCGCAGCACGGCCACATCGTCGTCCCACGGATCGACGATCCGCCAATCGTCGATCGCCGGCCCGTAGGCGTCCGCCCCTACCGGCGGCGGCGACAGGATGCGGCGGCCTTGCTGTGCCGCGGCCACCAGCACGCCGCTGGACCACACCCGTTGGTAGGGCAGCGCCACCCAGTCCACCTGCTCCAGCAGCCGCACGAACTCGGACCCGGGGTGGAAGCCCGGAAGGTAGCTGACCCGGTCGTGGGCGGCCGCGATCTCGGTCAGGGTGTGGTGGGTGGCCGGATCGTCCGGGTGTCCGGCGACCAGCAGCCGCTGTTCGCCGGTGGCATGCCGGACGAACGCCTGCGCGAAGGCGGCGGTCCGCTTATAGGGGCGCAGTCGGCCGAAGCAGCCGATCGTCGCGCCGTACGGGGATCCCCCTCGGGCGGGGACGAGTTGGGGGTATCTGGGGTGGGGCAGGTGCAGCGCCGGTCCGGGCAGGCGGCTGCGGATCCGGCGTGCGGCCAACTCGTGCTCTTTGGTGAAGAAGTGGACGCCGTGCGTGAGCGAGTCGACGTCGTCGATGAACCCCGCATTGCCGTGTGTCCCCTCTTCGTGAGGGGCGAGGTCGTGCACCGTCTGGACCAGACGCGCACCCCTGGCGGCAAGCTCCCGCAGAAGGTCGATCGCCTCGGCGTCGCCGAGCAACCTGGCGAGCATTTCCGGCCAGTGCAGGTGCACGATGTCCGGCACCGCACCGACCAAGTGGGAGAGGTGTCCGGGGGCGAAACGTGGTTCGTCGCGGCACAGCCCCGGGCGCAGCACCACGGCCCCCCTGGGCCGCGAGGTGGCTCTCCTGGAGCGCGACGTAGCGTTCCAACCGCAGGTCTCGGGTATCTGGAGCACGCGGAGTCCGGTCACCGCACAGCCACCTTCTCGATTCCCTCTACGGGGCAGAGGTCCCTGGGTGCTGGGACGGCTGGGGGTGACGGCGCCGTACGGGTCATGCGTCCTCCGCCGTGTGATGGCAGTGCACTTGACGTGTCCGTGATGAATGTTCACAGGTGAGGCGGCAGTTGGCGTCCGGGTTCCGGGAAGTGACCGGATCCCGCCAGCGCCGGCGCGCATGCCAAGTTCTGCTCGACGGCGCTGCCGCGGTCCATGCGCTGTGGTGGCGCCGGGGAGGGCGGAACCATGCCCAACGCCCCCAGGTCAAGTGGCGCTGCGCAAGTTGCTGACGGTCGTCGACCAGGCGGCGAAGTTGGCGACAGAGTTGGCGTCCGGCCTCCGGAGCTGCCCGGATGACGCCCCGACCTGCACCGCGCCGACACCGCTCAGCATCGATGCGCACCCCCGCGGCCAGTCAGCTTCTCCAGGGCTGCGCTGCCGACCACCGTCAACCTCTGCCCTAGACCACGGGAAAGGCGACCGGACAGCGCGGGAGACGATCTTCATCGCTCATGGCCCTCGCCGCTGGTCGGGCGACCGTGTTCATCACCCACCGCTTGGCCAACACCCGCCTCGCCGACCCCATCGACGTCCTCGATCAAGGACGCCTCTGCGAGATGGGCACGTACGACGCATTGATCGACCAAGCCAGAGGCTTCTTCGAGATGCAGAAGCTCCAGGAAGACCGGAACTGATCTGTCGTCGCCCAGGCTCCGTGCCGGGGCTTCGGCCTTCAACCGACGTCGCCTCAACCGGCGCCGACGCGTGGGAGGGAGTGGGGGAGGTCGACCCTGCGTTGCAGAGGCTGGCGGCTTCGCCCGAAGCCGGAGACGGCCCCGACGTGACGGACGCCGAGCTGGAGGGGCGAGGCCGGGCATCGGGGTGGATGCGGCCGGACTCCACGAGCCAGGCCTGTCTGAGTCATCTACGCGATGAACGCACGTCCCGGTTGGGCTACTCACTCCGAAGGCCGGGAGTGACGGCTACGTCGAAGCCAGCGACATCGGCGAAGCCGCAGTCATGGCCGGCTTTCCCCCAGACCAGGTCCGTCAGCGCCGCGCGGGACTGGACGGGTACCCGACTGGATTCCCTGCCCCGACAACCCCGACCGGTCCACGACGCGCATCCGCCCGACACCCGACCATCCGCGGCGGGTGGATGTGGCACCCATCCGAAACTCGCTGCACCGATCGGCGGAAGACAGCTCGGGCGTGCGGCGCAGCCCGCGCGCGCCCTGACCGACCCGACATCAGCCGTCTGATACGACGGCTTCACCAAACGTAGGAGGCGTAGGTGTCTGACGACGCGAAGCCGAACCAACGGACCAATGAGCAGGCGAAGGCAGTGGCGGAAGCCGCGGCGCTAGTCGTCGGCGCACAACGCGAGGCCGCGGCGATCTTGCGGAGGGCAGGTGCGGAGCTGCGGCCCGAGGAGCGTGACTGGTTCACGGGGGACCGCTGCACGGCGGAACAGGATCCGCCGCCGACTCCGCACCGCTGCCTCTGTCCGCGCTACCGGGGCAACGGCCACGAGCCGTGCGTGAACACCTTTGTCGATGACACCGGCCCTGATTTCGGCACGGGGTCCCCGCGCGTGCGCTGTCGGCACAAGAAGGGCCAGCACGGCGCGTTCTGAGCGAAGCCCCCTAAAGTCCGCCCGCAGTCAGGCCGCTTCGGTGTCCAGCTCTGGGTGGCGAACGCGCTTCTTCAGGGCCATCTCCATCTCTGAAGTCGGCACCATGGCACGGATGATCGTGACCGGTTCGCGCCACGCCTCCCACACCGAATTCCACTCGGCGTAAGCGCGGCGCGCGCCGATCCGACTTACCGCTCGCGCGGGTGACACGAACGCCGGACACGGCGCGTCGTGAAGCATGGACTCGCTACGAAGATCACGACCACTTCGTGATCTTCGAGGGGTCCCGTGCCCGCCATCACCCGCACCGCCGTCCTGCTCGCCGCCGCAGCGGCCCTCACCCTCCCGGCCGCCACCGCCCACGCTGGCCCCGCCGCGGCCGCCGGCGAGAGCGTCACCCAGCCCCTCCAGACCGCATTGAAGGCGCTGACCGTCTAGGACGAGGACCGCACCGGCTACGAGCGCACCGCGTTCAAGCACTGGGTGGACGCCGATAAGGATGGCTGCACGACCCGGGCCGAGGTCCCTAGAGCCGAAGCTGTCGTCGCCCCCGATCAGGGCCCGAAGCGCAAGCTCAGCGGCGGCAGTTGGTACTCGCCGTACGACGACCAGTACATCGACGGACCCGCCGGCCTCGACATCGATCACCGCATCCCGCTCGCGGAGGCCTGGGACAGCAAGTGGGCGGAGTTGCATTACCTGCATCAACATCGCGCCTTGTGGGCACAGCGATGACCTGGTCAAAGTCTGCAGTTGGGTAGCTAGTTCAGGTGAAGTCAAGGGGTCTGGCCTTGGCGACTGATGCTCCAACGCCACGATGTTGCATCAAGCACAACATCGTGGCAGTGGCCGTGAGAGCTGCCGACGTGCCGGGGACGTTCCAGCTGATCGTCCCGGGAAACGTCCGGGCATTGGACCCGGCACCGGCGATGTTTGCGGCGATGCTGCAGGGGTGGGAGCAACAGCAGCGGGCCCGGCTGCTGGCACGCGAGACGATCGATGACCGGCTGAGCCTGGTTCGGCGGTTCGCGCTGTTCACCGCGACGTATCCGTGAGAGTGGACGCCCGAGGATGTGGAGGCGTACTTCTCACATCGGCTGTCAGACCGAATCCGCCGGCCCACTCCACTGTCCGCGGACAGCAGGGTGATCTGCAGATGTTCTGCGCCTTCATCACCGACGGCCGGTACGGCTGGGCGTCTGCCTGCGAGGAGGCATTCGGGCAGATCCCGGTGCAGGTGTGCCATGACTGGAACACCGCCGACCACGTCGCCGAGTTCGAGGGCCGCCGTGGGCGCCGGGCGTTGACCTACGACGAACTGCAGATCCTCTTCGACGCCGCCAACGACCGGGTCGAACAGGCCAGGAAGCGCCGACGCAAGGGGGTACTGGCTGCCTGGCGCGACGCGGTCATGATCAAGCAGGTCTATGCGTATGGCACCCGGCGCAGCGAGACATCGAAGCTGGACCTGCCAGGACTGCGCTTCATACGGTTCCCCCTCTAGTGATCATCGCGGGACGAGGATAGCCACTCATGCGCACGCGGGGCTGCGGAACCGGACCGCCGTTGGCCGAACTTGGGCGCCTGGTGCTCGCTACCAGTGCAGCCGGTCATCGGGTGGATAGGGGACCCTTCACCCAAGCGATGCGGCATCGGCCGACAGCTCCCGGGCCGTAGGGAAAGGGGTGCTAGTCCGCCTGGTCCTGCTTCAGGAAGCCCATAGCGTGGCGTCCTGCGTCGAGTCGACGTCGATGAGGAACCCGCTCGCCGAGATGCTGAGGCCGAAGGCTTTGTTCATAAACGCCTGGCGTTGGTGAAGGAGCACGGCGAGCGGTCTCGCGCCAGGATCATCGACATGGACTTCGCGGTGAAGCACGGCATCATCCCGACCCGGCCCCCAGGGCTGGTCCGCAGGGCTTTCCAACTACATACTGACCAGCCACCCAACACAGTCCTACTAGCCCTCGATCAGGGTCCCCGGTGGGACCTCCGCGTCCTTCGCCTTGTCGCCCGGCTGCAACTGGCGGTCGTAGCAGCCCTGACGCCAGACCAGTTTCTTGAACTGCTCCGGAGTGAGCACACCTTGCCAAGGGGTGCCGCCCGGGCAGAACACCCCCTCGCAGCCGTAGCAGTAGTGAGCCGGCAGCCAGAACTCGTTGGCCAGTGTCTCGCCGGACGTCTCGGCGTCCTTCTCCCGGCCGTCCTCGCGCACCACCGCGAGGGTGGCGGCGAAGATGAGCAGCCCGAGGACCACACCGCCGACCGTGTACAGCTGGTTGTCCTTCTCGACGCCCATGTAGGCGAGACCGCCGCCGAACATGAGGCTCATGACGAGCCCCTCGACGAAGTGGATGCAGCCGTCGCCGCTCTTCTCCGGGCCCTTCGCCAGGCGGGTACCGAGGCTCTTGGTCAGGGCGCCCTTGCCGGACTGCGCCTGTTCGACCGTCCGCACCTCGGCTCCACCGCAGCGCGGGCACATCGGCGTCGACGGTTGCGGCTTTCCATCCGTTGTCATGCGCAGAACGCTATCCGGTGCGGGTGTCGGCACTGACGGCGGAGTGCGGTGCGGCCGGCGGCACTGACGCGTGATGCAACCAGTTTGGTGCGCAGGGTGCATGAGCTGCGGCGAGTTCCGCTATCGCCGCTTTCGGTGGGTGCCAACAGCGCCAACCGGCGAGTTGAGCACCACAACCGGCCTGCTCTGCACTGCCGCCTGCCGGGCTCGAGCAGCGGCCCGAAGAGTCACGGTAGTTGCTGAAAGAAGGGCTCATGACCGGGCCGAACTGCAGCACGAAGGCCCGCGGGCTGGACGAGGTGTGGCGTTGCTGCAGGGCGAGAGCAAGCGTCTGGAGCAGCAGCAACGGCTCCCGTGGTTCGTCCAGTAGAAGGTGAGGCTGAGCGTGTTCTATCTCTGGCTCGCGTCCGTCGTCGTAATCCTGCTGATGCCCGCGCTTCCGTGGATCACCTTTCCGGGCCACCGGCGGATCGGCATCATCGTCGGCGTGGTCTGCATTGTGGGTTCCATCTGGATGTGGTGGTGGCCCGCTGGCCATGCTTTCCATGTGGCGAGCATCGCCAGTGCCCTGGCCCGGATATCCATGGAGAACAGTGGCGCTCTCGATGAAAGACGAGCTCGCCATCGCCGCCGCGGGGCAGAGCGACAAGCACAGATCCGCTCGGCCCGCCCGGACGGACCTGACGCCGCCCGTACCTGATGGAAACGGGCGCCGGGCGTGCCCGGCGCCATGTCCCAGCGGGCCGCGGCGCGCGCAGCGTGCGGCTCTTCGCGAAGCCCTGTGCCGGACACCTGCGAGCCGTGGGCCCTGTGCGCACTGAGCCCTCCACTGTGGCTCGTGTACGAGATCGACAGAGGTTCAAAGATGGGCTCTGAGTGCCTGTGAGCAGACCTGAGGTGCATAGAGGTGCCTGCTGCTGTGATCAATGGCGTCCAGGAGAAGAGCTGTAGCTTGGAGGAGGCGGGGGATCGATTCTGCGGGTGAACTCCGCGCCCCCAAACGTGTGGACCATCGGCAATGCCCTCCGTCGCCATCAGCTTCGTTCACAGGCTCTGACAGAGCGGAATGGAGCACCAACGGAATGACGCTCCCCACCAGTCGGCGCCAAGAACTGGACCGCGGCCGAGCGTCAGACGTACGCCAACGACCTCGGCGACGAGAGGGCACTGATCGCCGTCACGGCAAAGTCGAACCGGTCCAAGGCCGACCAGCCCCCTCGACGTGGATGCCCCCGGCCGAAGGCAACCGGTGTGAGTACGTCACCCACAATCTGTCGCCATCAAGACCCGCTGGAAGCTCGCCATCGACCCGAGCGAAGAGGCGGCCCTCACCGAGAACGCGACGCGCTGCCCGAACGTGCCGATCATGGTGCAGCTCGCGCGATAGCCGGCATCTGCCCGACCGCCTCCCCGGCAGGCGGAGACGTCTAGCTCTTCGGCGAACTCTCGGCGGGCCTGTCTCACTAGGCATGGTCGACCAGGGGTACCCGTCGCGCGGTTGTCTCGGCGGCAGCCGCGGCGATGTAGTCCCTGCCTCGTGGGCGCGCAGCCGGCCTTCGCGCGACGAGTGCCGTCCGTGTGGCGGGAGAGCAGTAGTGGGCGGCGGTCAGAACATGGTGTTGTCGTTCTTGGAGGTGGGCGGGATGACCTGGAGGACGTCCCAATGCTCGACGATCTTCCCGTCGGCGTCGAAGCGGAAGATGTCGATTCCGGCGTAGTCCTCGTCGGGCCAGACCTGGTGGCAGTGCAGGATGACGTGGTCGCCTTCGGCGAAGGCGCGTTGGTACGTGACGTGCTTGCCGGGGTAGTCGGCGGCCATGCGTTCGAAGTAGCCGATGAAGGCTTGCTTGCCATCGCCGACGTGCGGGTTGTGCTGGATGTAGGTATCGCCGACGTACTTGGCGATGGCCTCGGCCGGGCGGCACTGGTTGAACATGAGGTCGTAGAAGGCTTTGGCGGTGGCCTTGTTCTGTTCCGGGTTGCTCATGGGGTCACCGTAGGGTCGAGCGCCGGGGTGCGGCGCGTGGAGTGCGTCGAGCAGGTGGTGGGCGCCCGCTGGTATGGACAGGGCCCGGCCGCCCAGGTCGGCGGGGATTTCGGGGTGAGTGGGGTTGACGCGGGCGAGGCGTGGGCGGGGGAAGCGGCGGGTGAGCTGCTCGCGCGGCCACCGGATGACGCCGGGGTGTTGTATCCGGCGCCGAATTCCAGGATCAGCAGGCCGGCGTCGGCATCGGCCGCGCCCAGCCAGTCCTGCTGCGACTGAGCGCCGTAGTTCGTTGTGACCGCGCTTCCGTGATGGCTACGGCTGGAGGAGGACGCGGGCTCTGAGTAGGGCGAATGAGGCTCGGCCGTACATCTGGCGCTTGATCGTCTTGATTCGGTTGACTTGGCCTTCGACGACGCCGGAGCTGTGGGTGAGGGTGAGGCCAGCGGTGACGGCGAGGAGGTCCCGGCGGAGGTAGTCGGCGAAGCATCCGATTGGGCCTGGGCCGGTGATCTCGGCTTTCTGGATCCAGTCTCGCAGCCGGTAGCCGCGGCGATGGCGCAGCATGTCGGTGAAGCCTTGGGCCAGGTCGTCCGCGATTGCGATGTCCGGGCGGGGATGGCGGACGGCGTCGAGCGCGGCGCTGTCGGCAGGAGTCATGCTCTCCTGGGGGTGCATGGTCCATGAGGTGATGGTGCGTGGACTGGGAGTCAGAGTCGCGCGGGGTTTGCGGTGCCACGTCGATTCGTTCTGGTTGGCACCTACGAATCTTCGGAGAAGAGCCCCTTGGTCACTGGGAGTTGGTCCGGTCGCGTCCCGACCTTGTCGGGCGAGGGTGAACTGTCCCGGCGTGTCCTCGTCCAGCCAGCCGCGTTCCACCAGACGCTTCACCTTTCCCCGGGTCCCCTCGATCTTCCCGGTCGTCGTCGGTAGGCCGATCCTCGGCACGATCTGCTGACCTGCACCGGTCCCGGCGCATCCGCGATGATCTCCGCGATGTCCCGATACACATCCGGCAACACCGCCACGACCAGCCCCTCACGCCGCGGCGGCACCATCATCACCCCGACGCCATGAGGCACCGGCGTCTCGTTCGACTCCGGCGCATCGCCTGGTTCGGCCTGCGCGGCCGACAGCTCCGCCAGCACCTGCGCGACGGTCTCCCGCGTGACCTCCAGCCGCGACAGATCCTCCCGCGCCTCTTCCAGCCGCAAGGCCAACTCCGCGGCCTCTACCTGGAGTTCCTCGACATGTCGCCGAGCTGCCGCCTCCCGCGCCTGAAGCTCTTCCGGCAAAGGCACCATGGCGCCCCACCTCCACTCCGCAACGGTAGAAGCAAGCCGCCGTCTCCCCCACTGTCAATCAGCGTCTTCCCAGGTCAGCCACCGAAGGGAAGCACGCCCGAAAGCGTTGGCGCTGACGCGACCCGGATGCGAGGCTGCCGTCCCAAGGCACCGATGAAGAAGCCCCAGATGACGCACGACGAGGCAATCAAGCAGCTCAGCCACCTTGCGCGCGCGAGGGCATTCGGAAGGCATGTCGGATCGGACCGCCTCATTCAGGCCGGGCTGGACGCCCTGATCGCCGGCGTTGAGAGCCCTTCACTCGCCATGCTGGCGGGACTCCTTCGCGGCGAGGAGCCCGAAGCACCCGAGCTCTTCGGCCAGGTGCTGGAGGAGCTGGGGCTCGCCTTTCACCCGCCAGCCGATCCCCGGGCCGCGAAGTGGGCGATGGCCCACTGGATCGCCGACCAGATCGCTGACGGGTCGCTCGACCCGGCCACCGGGACACACCTCATCTGGGCAGACATCGCTTACGACCTTGGATATCCGGAAGACCTGGAACCTCTCGTCCACTGCGCGCACAACCTGGACGGCTGGGAAGAGAGCTGGAGCGTCTCGCGTGAAGAGCTCAGCCGGGAAGCAGTCGAGGCTGCCAACCAGTCCCTGAGCAAACGACCCCGGCACGACGACCAGCGCTGACCCGCAGGTCACGCCGAACCACGCGTCACTTCAAAGAATCCGCACCCAACTCGATTCCATGCAAACACGACCGGTGGCGCACGCAACCCACTACTTCTCGTCGTGATCAAGGAACTCCTCGGGCCACGCCCTCCGCAACCACGCCGAGAACCAGCCCAATCGCAACGACGCCCCGCTGCACTGCGCAGTCCCGACTCCGGAGAGAGCTGCCAAGGGAGACCGGACATCACGCCCAACCGCGCGAGCACGGAGAGCAGAATCCCCAGTCTGGTGACTGCCATTGGCGATGGGTGCCGCTCGTTCTGAGGGACGGCCTGAAGGAGCGGTGAGGTCGGTCCGTCCTAGTCGCTGCTTGGCGAACTCACCAGTGCTGGCGGCCGGTAAACCCTGGCAGTAGGCGAAGCCGCTGTACCGCGACTGTTGCAACCAGCAGTCAACCGTCTGATGGACGACGGCGAAGACCTGCGTGGATAGGTTGCCTACGGCGCGGTTTCCTCCGGGAGGGCGCCACACGGAAAGAGCCCCGGCGCGCCGGGACCTCGATGCTCGTGACCGGAGCCAGGGGTTGCTCGGCCAGCCCTGCACGCCCGTGTTGACGAACTGTCTGGGCACGTGGGTGCATCTCGGGATGCCGGGGCTCGTGCCGGCCGCAGGGCGCAATCAGGACCCGACGGGGGGACTCGCGCTGTGGCCCGCAGGAGAGGTATCAGCATGAGGATGCGTATGAAGGCCGCCGCCTTCGCCCTGCTCGTCGGCACTGCCACAGTTGCGGGTGGCGTCACCGCACCCGCAGCATTCGCCGCGGGCGAAGCCCCGGCTGTCGTGTCCGACAGCGGCAACATCCGCGCCGCGGGGTCGGGAAGCGCGGACAGGACGCTGTGGACCAGTAACCGTGCCGGTCAGATCAACATCCACTGGGACTGGAAGTCGAGCGCGGACGGCAAGAGCCACTACGGCAGCTTCTGGGGGAAGTTCTACGACCACAAGATCGATGGGAAGTATGTGCTGCTCCAGGCCAAGTGGAAGGGCCAGGACTGGACAACCATCCGTACCGCTGCGAACGGCGAAGACTTCCGCGGCGACTACAGCAAGCTCAACGGCCTGAACTTCCGGGCGTGCTTGCAAGGCGGCAACTGCGGCGCCCCCGCATGGTGAAACCGGCCAACGGCTGGCGCACTGAGTGTTGACGCACCTGGCCCGGGGTGTGGCTCCCTCACAAGGAGCCACACCCATTGGCGATCGGAGCCATCCCCGCATGAGCGGGGAGCAGGGCGGACACGGGTAACAGCCCCATGTCCGCCCTCGCGTCGGGTGGACGCTGGGTGGTCAGGAGCGTTCCTCGCGCTTCTGACCGCCCTGGTGGTGGGTGGACTTCTTCCGTGTGCGGTTGTGCGGTGTGTGGGCAGGAATTGCCCGCAGCTGCCCGTCAGTTACAGAAGTTGAGGAGGATGAGGAGGCCGTTGCCGCACTGGAACTCGTCTCCGCCTCCGTGGCTGCCCTGGGCAGGGGCGGCCTGTGCGGCGACGGTCGTGGCGGGCGTCGCGGCCACGGCGGATGTGGCAGTTGCCACCCCCGCCGCACAAGCGATGCCCATCACGGCACTCACCGCGAATGCCCGGGATATGAGGGACAGGGACTTCTTGGTGTGAGGTGTGGTGTTCATGCATTCACCATGCCCACCCTCGCGACCAGTTGCCTGCCGAGCGCATCCGAGCGGGTGAGCCACCCCCTCGTCGAGCTCTCGGGGCTGCCGCCGATCCGGCTGCACGCGCCCCGCCTGGGGCGTGATGCGCACGCTGAGCGACCTGCACGGCGCGAACAACGTACGGCTCGTCGTCTGGTTGGCGGTCGGCCGCGGTCCAGCCCTCTGCGCTGACGACGGTGGTATCCGTTAAGTGAAGGCTGTGGCGAGCTGGTCGAGGAGGGGCGCCGCGGAGGGGTGGGGGTCGCGACGTGGTGTGATCGCGTAGATTCCGCGGGTCGGGGGATCGGCGAGGCGCACTGCGGTGACGTCGGTCCGCAGTGCTCGTGTCAGTACCCCGGGTATCAGCGCGATGGCGTGGCCGGTTGCCACCAGGGCCAGCTTGCCGAGCAGATCGGCCGCGGTGAGATCGATGCGGGCGCTGACCCCGGCGCGGGCGGCGTGCCGGCGCAGGAGCGCGGCCGAGCCGTCGTTGTCCTCGACCCAGGTCTGGTCGGCCAGCGTCTGAATGTCCACCGGGCCGTGCCCGGCCTGCGGATGACCGACGGGCAGGACGACGACCATGTCGTCCAGACCGAGGAACCGTCGTTCGACCCGCGGGTCATGGGGGAGCCCCGGTGGCGCATCGGTGACGACAGCGAGGTCGAGATCGCCGGCGATCACACGGTTGTGCAGTTGTGCACTCAGGCCGGGGAGCAGGCTCCACCGGATGGATCCGCTTCGCTCCAGCAGGCTCCGGATGGCCTCGGGGACGATCCCTGCGGCGAGAGAGGGTGTGGCACCGACGGCCAGCGTCCGATTGAACGCCCCGTCGCCGGCCTCTCGTACGGCGCGAACGGCGCGGTCGGCTTCGTTCAGCGTGGCCAGGGCGTGGCTCCGGAAGACCTCGCCGGCAGGCGTCGGACGCACACCGCGCGCATGACGCTCCATGAGAGGCACGCCGAGCTGCCGCTCAAGACCGGCGATCTGTCGGGAGACGGCCGACTGCGTGTGATTGAGCTCGGCGGCGGCCGCCGACAGCGACCCGAGCCGGCACACGGTCACGAAGGTCCGCCACACGGTCAATTCCATGACACCAGCAATTCCATGACACCAGTATGTCCGGCCGGTATGCGAGCACCGCAGGTCTGGCCTGCGAAATCTGCGCTTGTCGCAGCCGTCGGGGCGCACCACTCTGGCCCGTATGACCACACCGCACATGATCACCATCCTCGGCCTGGGGCGCATGGGCGACGCGATCGCGACACGCCTCGCCGCCCAGGGCCGGGACGTCGTCGGCTGGACGCGCTCCGAGCGCACATCGGACGCCGTCAGGACGACCGGCGATGCGCACGAGGCGGTGGCGAAGGCCGATCTCGTACTCCTGGCGCTGTTCGACGGCCCGGCCTGCCGGCAGGTCCTCGACGACGTCCGTGACGCGCTGCGTCCGGACACGATCGTGCTGAACACCAGCACCATCGCCCCCGCCGAAGCGTCGCAGCTGGCCCGGCACCTCGGCCCGTCCTACGTCCACGCGCCCCTACTCGGCTCCGTGCCCGCCGCCGCGGCCGGCGCCCTGCAGATTCTTGCCGCCGCCGAGCACGACGCGCTCGATCGGGTCCGACCGGTTCTGGAGACGCTTGGCACCGTGCGGCGTGTTGACGACGCCGCCACCGCCGCCGCGCTCAAGCTCATCGCCAACAGCAGCCTTGCCGGCGCCGTCCTCGCGCTGCGTGACGCACTGCGCCAGGCCGACGCCCTCGGCCTGCCCCGTGCCAAGGTGCTCGACGTTCTCGAACTCGGCCAGCTCGGCGGGCTCGTGGCCCGCAAACGACCTTTCCTCGCCGACCAGCCGGCCCCTGCCAAGGCCGAATTCACGATCGGCGCGCTGGCCAAGGACATGGCCCTGCTGGCCGCCGCGTCGAACACCCCCCTGCGCGGCGCAGCCGACTTGGCCGACCCCACTGCCGACCCCGAGGCCGACATCGCCGTTGCCGCCACGGCCCCCGCCGTGGAGGACGCCGTGCTCGAACCGCTCCGTGCCTACGTCCGCGGACACGCGACCGGCGACCCCGCCCACTTCCACGACGCGTTCCTGCCCACCGCCCACATCGAGGGAATCCGGGACGGCGCGTTTGTCTCGTGGCGCCTGGAGCAGTACTGCGCTCTCTTCGACGGCCGCCCGGCCGCGGACGAACCGATCCGCTCCCGCCGCATCGACGCCGTCGACGTCCACGGCACCGTCGCGACCGCGACCATGACGCTCTCGCACGGCGCGAACACCTTCACCGACATCTTCCTGCTCGTCCGCGTCGACGAAGGCTGGCGCATCGCCAACAAGGCTTACCACCGGCACTCCTGAGGATCGCGGGCTTCGGGGTCGGCGGCGGGCGGTGACGAAGTGGGCCACCGCGGTCTCCTCGCTCCGTTTCTGCTTCGGGGCGGGCCGGGTCATGGGCGGTCGTCATTCCACGGCGCGGGCGGTCACCAGCCAGGCGGCGGCGCCCAGGGCGATGCCGTCCGGGCCCTGGTGGCCGGCGAGTTCGGTGTGCAGCGCGGCCAGCGCCTGGCGGGCGTTCTCTTCCGTCGCCTGCGCCAGCAGATCGCGGATCAGGCCGAGGCCGGCGACGAATCCGACGACGTCCTCGGCGTCGTCGCCCAGGTGAATCGGCTCGGCCACCGGTTCGACGGCGATGTCGGTGAAGCCCGCCCCGCCCAGCAACTGCCGTACCCGCTCGGGGTCGGCGAGCGAGAACGCCCCCGGCTGTCCCGATGCGCCCATGTCCGGCGGTTCGACGTACGGAGTGATGGCCGTCCACAGGGTGACGAGCCACTCGTTGACCGCCGCCTCCTGCCAGCAGGAGAACGCAAGCCGGCCGCCCGGTCGCAGCGCTCGGGCGATGTTCGTGAAGGCGGCCGGCGGATCGGCGAAGAACATCACCCCGTTGCGGCTGATCGCCACGTCGAACGCCGCGTCGGGAAAGGGATGCACCTGCGCGTCCCCTTCCTCGAACGCCACGTTGCCCACGCCTTCTTCGAGCGCAAGCCGGCGCGCCTCGGCGAGCAGCGGCTTCGACAGGTCGACGCCGAGGACGTGGCCTCGCCCGGCGTCGCGCGCCGCGGCACGAGTGGTGGCGCCCGCTCCGCAGCCGATGTCCAGGACGCGGTCGGCCGTTCCGATGGCGGCTGCTCGCAGCAGGTGCGGGGTGAAGTTGCGCTGCATGGCCTCGTAGCGCTCCCGGTGCCGGACCCAGTGCCGGCCGTCGTCGCCGTTCCAGGCTTGGGCCTGCTCGGCGGAGGCGGCGGCCGGGGCTTGCTGCCCGAGTTCGGCCCCGGGTGCGGTGCTGTGGTCCTCGGTCACGTCCTTGCCTCCTGCTACGGGGTCAATCTTTTTAGGTGCCTCGACGACGATGGGTAGTCTTACGCAATGCGACCCCTTCGATATTCCATCAACGTCACATTGGACGGGTGCTGCGATCACCGCGCAATCGCCGCGGACGAAGAATTGCATCGTCACGCGGTCGAGAATCTCGCTCAGGCCGATGCCCTCCTCTTCGGCCGGGTGATCTACGAAATGATGGAGGCGGCGTGGCGGCCGCCGGCGCAGGCGGGAGCGAGGCCTGACTGGACGGAACCCTTCGCCCGGACGATCGACGCGGCAAAGAAATACGTCGTGTCGAGCACCTTGGATCGGGTCGATTGGAACGCGGAACTCGTGCGCGGGGATTTGGGAAAGGCCGTTCAGGAGATCAAGCGGGAGCCCGGCAATGGGCTGCTCTTGGGAGGAGTGAAGCTCCCGCTGGCGTTGGCGGAGCTGGGATTGATCGATGAGTACGAATTCGTGGTGCAGCCCCGGCTGGTGGGCCATGGGCCGACGTTGTTCGCCGGGCTGTCGAAGGTCGTCGACTTGAAACTCGTGAGCCGGCTGGAGTTCGGCTCGGGGGCGGTGGCGATGCGGTACCAGCCGAGAAGGTAGCGGCTCGGGTTCCGGGACGGGAAGGGCTCAGCCCTCCAGGCGGCGCTTGGCGAGCCAGTTGACCATCTCCGGGTCGCGGTGGTCGAAGAACAGCGTCTCCCCGGTGTCGAGCGTGGCGATGGCGGCCATCTCGTCGTCGGTGAGCCGGAAGTCGAAGACGTCGAAGTTCTCCGCCATCCGCTCGGGGCGGACCGACTTGGGGATCGTGACGACGCCGCGCTGGATCAGCCAGCGCAGCACGACCTGAGCGACGGACTTGCCGTGCTGCTCGCCGATCTCGCTCAGCAGCGGCTGCGTGAACAGGTTGTTCTTGCCCTCGGCGAAGCCGCCCCACGACTGCGTCCGCACTCCGTGCTCGCGCATGAGCTCCTGGTAGGCGGCGCGCTGGAAGAACGGATGGGTCTCGATCTGGTTGACCGCGGGCACGATCTCGTTGTTGATGATCAGGTCGAGCAGCCGGTCGGGGTAGAAGTTGGCGACGCCGATCGCCTTCGTCCGACCGTCGCGCTGCAGCTTCTCCATCGCGCGCCACTGTCCGTACACATCGCCGTACGGCTGGTGCATCAGATACAGGTCGAGATGGTCGAGGCCGAGCTTGGCCAGCGACGTCTCGAAGGCACCCTCGGTGTTCTCCTGGGCCGGCGCGTCCTGCACCCACAGCTTGGTCGTGACGAACAGCTCCTCGCGCGGGACGCCGCTGTTCTTGATGGCGCGGCCGACGGCCTCCTCGTTGCCGTAGGCGGCGGCGGTGTCGAGGAGGCGGTAGCCGGCCGCGAGGGCGTCGGAGACGGCCTGCTCGGTCTGCTCCGGCGGGATCTGGTAGACGCCGAAACCGAGGATCGGCATCTCGACGCCGTTGTTGAGGGTGACCTGCTGCATGACGTTCCTTCTCAGTGGACGTGGGGGCGGACGTGGGGGGTGGGGCGTGGAGGTGAAGCCATTGCCTCGCGCCGTCGGTGCTGCCGCAACCGGACCATCGCCCCGCGGCGGACGGGTACGGCCGACGTCATCCACCCTGCCGCCGCGCGCGCCGGACAGGCAGGCCGAGCCGGTCCGGGGGGAGGTCAGCGGGGGTGTGACAGGGCCCCTCTCGTGAGTGGGGCCCGGGCGGCGGCAGGGGGAGACTGGGCATATGGCACCCGAGCAGCACACCGGCGGAGACGAACTGGCGCGCTTCCTGCGCGCACGCCGCACCCAGACCAGTCCCGAGAGCGCCGGCCTCACCCCCGGCCCCGGCGTACGCCGTACGCCCGGCCTGCGGCGCGAAGAGCTGGCCACGCTCGCCGGCGTCAGCATCGACTACTACACCCGCCTCGAGCGCGGAAAGGAGACCCGGCCGGGTCCCGGAGTCGTCGACGCGCTCGCCCGTGCCCTGCAGCTCGACGACGACGAGCACCACCACCTGCGTGAGCTCGCCGCCCGAGCCGCACGCTACGCGCCCGAGCCGCCGCCTCCGCCCAGCCGGACGGTCCGCCCCCATCTGAAGCTGATCCTGGAGACCATGCGGCCGAACCCGGCCTACATCGTCAGCCGCAGCATGGACCTGCTCGCCTGGAATCCCGCGGGCCTCGCCCTGTACGCGGGCCTCGCCGACTGGCCGGTGAAGCAGCGGAACCTGGCCCGCTACCTCTTCCTGCACCCCGCCGCACGCGAACTGTTCCCCGACTGGGAGAACCTGGTCCGCTCCTGCGTCGCCCGGCTGCGCGCCGAGGCCGGCACCAACCCCGACGCACCGGACTTCACCGGCCTCGTCGGCGAACTCCTCCTCAAGAGCCCGGACTTCGCCAGGCTGTGGGAGCGTTACGACGTCGTCGGACGCAAGAAGGTCACGAAGACCTTCCACCACCCCAAGGTCGGCGTCCTCACGCTCAGCGGCCAGAGCATGCACCTCGACGGCACCCCGGGCCAACGCCTCAGCGCCTACACCGCCGAACCGGGCACCCCCGACCACGACGCCATGCTCCTGCTCGACCTGATCACGGAGCCGTCGGCCCCCGCCCCGACAGCCGGGAGGAGCTCATGAGTTGCCGTCACGTCACGGCCAGGTGGCTGCGACCGTGCCGCAGGGTCTCGGCCTCGACCTCGTCGAGCAGCGAGAGGGCGAAGTCGGCGTAGGAGATGCGCGCTGCCATGTCGCCGTGCTCGCGCGTGTCGTAGTGGCCGGTGCGCTCGCCCTCGTGGTCGAAGTCGCCGGCCGGGCTCACATACACCCAGTCCAGTGCGCCGCCCTGGGCGCGGAGCACCTCCAGACCGGCGGCGTGGGCCAGGCAGAAGGGCCGGAACTCCGCGGGGAATCCCGGGGCGTCGAGGAGCCGGGTACCGTCCGGGCCCGGCAGCAGCGAGGAGAGCCCGACCGTGACGAGCCTGTCCACCTCGGCCTGGCGCAGGCCCTCGACGAGGGCGTGCGCCGCGCTCGTGAAGAAGGTGTCCGGGTCGGTGCCTTCGCCGTACACCGCCGCCGCGTTGATCGCGGCGTCATGGCCGTCCGCGAGGGCGGCGACATCCGCCGCGTCGGTGACGTCCCCGGCGGCGATCCGTACGCCGCCGTCCGCCAAACCGGCGTAGCGGGCGGGCTCGCGTACCACCGCGGTGACCCCGTGCCCACGGCGACGCGCCTCGGCGACGGCCTGCCGACCGGCCCTGCCGCCCGCACCGAAAATCACGATCCTGCTCATCGTCGGAATACCTCCTGGTGAGTCGTTGCTCCGGAAGGTATCCGCGAGGGCGGTTACCACTTGGATACCGCCGGCACCGGCGCGAGGCAGGAGATCTCCATGACGTACCGGCAGCAGCCGTTGCCGCCCGACATGTTCGACGAGCTGTGCCCGTCGGCACTGCTGCCGTTCCGCTTCGGGGACAAGTGGGGCGCCCTGGTCCTCCGCTGTCTGCAGGACGGCCCGCGCCGCTTCTCCCAGCTCCGTGTGCCGCTGCACCGCGTCACCCCGAAGGTGCTGACGCAGTCGCTGCGCGGCCTGGAACGCGACGGGCTCGTGTCACGCACGGTGTACGAGGACCCGCGACCACGGGTGGAGTACGCCCTCACGCCACTGGGCCGCAGCATGCTGGAGCCGATGGACGCGGCGTGCGCGTGGGCGGCCGCGCACTGGGACGAGTTGCTCGACGCGCGTGAGGCGTACGAGGACGGTGGCGCCGACCGTACGAGGACTGTGTAGCCGCACGCCCCGGCCCGTGACACCACCGACCTCTGCACGCCTATGGCTGTCTTACTGACGGGTCAGTACGGTGCTGCCAACCCCCCTTGCCCACAGGAGAGTTGGGAGAGCCGCATGATGTCAGCGTTACGCAGACGGCCGGTGGCCGCAGGCGCCGTGCTCGCGGTGGCGGTGCTCGGACTGCCCGGATCCGCCGCCGCGCAGAGCGTGGACGCGCCGGCCGGCACCCAGGACGCGACCCCCTCGGCGCAGGCCGCCGAGAAGGCACCCGGCGCCGGAGAGCAGCGCAACGACGAGCAGCGGAACGACAAGCACCACAAGCCGGGCAAGGACAAGCCCGGCAAGAAGCCAGGGAAGCCAGGGAAGCCGGGAAAGCCGGGGAAGAAGACCGACCCCGGCGAGATCCTCGGCTCGGAGCCGTCCTCGTTCCAGTACACGCCGGGCGTCCCCACCCCCACCAAGGCCTGGAAGATCACCTACCGGTCGACATCGGCCGACGGGAAGCCCAACGCCGTCTCCGGAACCGTCATCGTCCCCGACGACGGCAGGACCACCCCGCGCCCGCTGATCACGTACGCCGTAGGCACGGTCGGCCTCGGTGACAAGTGCGCGCCGTCCGCCGGATTCCCGGGCGGCACGACGGCCGAGGCGCCGCTCGTCAACGCCGCCCTTGTCCGGGGCTACGCGGTCGTCGTCACGGACTACGAGGGCCTCGGCACACCCGGCGACCACACCTACATGGTCGCCAAGGCGCAGGCCACCGCGGTGCTCGACGCGGCGCGCGCGGCCCAGCGGCACCCCGAGGCCGCGAAGTACGGGGTCGCCAAGGAGGCGCCCGTAGGGATCATGGGCTACTCGCAGGGCGGCGGCGCCAGCGCGAAGGCCGCCGAGCTGGCCGCGACGTACGCGCCCGAACTGAAGGTCAAGGGCACGGCGAGCGGCGGTGTGCCCGCCGATCTCGCCAAGGTCGCCGACTCGCTCGAGGGCGGGGACAGCGCGGGCTATCTGCTGATGTCCGCCGTCGGGCAGGACGCGGCCAACCCCGCCCTGAACCTCGACAAGTACCTCAACGACGAGGGCCGCAAGCTCGCCGACGTGGTACGGAACGAATGCGTGGGGACGGTACTCGAGGCCGGGCGCGGCAAGACGATCGAGGACGTGACGACGTCCAACCCGCTGGACCAGCCGGACTGGCAGCAGGCCATCGCCGACCAGTTCATCGGGGCCGAGCGGCCCTCGGCGCCGACGTTCCTCTACCACGGGGACGCGGACGAGACGATCCCCTACGCGGTGGGGCAGAAGTTGCGCGCCGACTGGTGTGCGAAAGGGCACGCCGTCCAGTGGACGACCTTCGCCGGGCAGTCCCATGTGGGGACGGCGATTCAGGGCAACGGCCCGGCGCTGGAGTGGCTCGGCCAACGCTTCGCCGACCAGCCCACCTCCGGCAACTGCGGCACGTAGGCGGCTGAGGTGATCTGACGACCGGTCACGGGACCGGCCGCACCGGCAGCTTGCGCACGCTGTTGCCCACGAAGGAGGCGTGGCGCGGCAGTTGGGCTTCCGGTGCGGCGAGGTCCAGGTCCGGGAAGCGGGTGAAAAGCCGCTCCAGGGCGATGGTGGCCTCCATGCGGGCCAGGGGCGCGCCGACGCAGTAGTGCGGGCCGTGGCCCAGGGAGAGATGCCGGGTGGCGGTGTCGCGGGTGAGGTCGAAGCGGTCCGCGTCGTGTCCGTGGGCCCGCTTGTCGCGGCCCGCGGCGGAGTAACCGGCAAGTACCGGTGTGCCCTTGGGGATGACCGTGCCGTCGAGCGTCAGGTCGCGGGTCGGATACCGGAAGGGGAAGTAGCTGACGGGGCTGTCCCAGCGCAGGGTCTCCTCCACCGCTGCCGGCCAGGGCACCTCGCCCGACTGGAGCAGGGCGAGCTGATCGCGGTGGGCGCACAGGGCGCGTACGGCGTTGGTGATCAGGTTGAGGGTGGTCTCGTGCCCCGCGATGATCGTGAGCATCAGGGTGCCGAGCAGCTCGTGCGGGCCGAGCCGGTCGCCGTTCTCCTCACGGGCCGCGATCAGCGCGCTGGTGAGGTCGTCGCCGGGGTCGGCGGCGCGGGCCGCGGCGACCGCGCCGAGGACCTCCACCATCTCCCGGTTGGCCGCCATCGCCTCTTCGGGTCCGATGTCGGTGGCGACGATCTGGTTCGACAGGTGATGCAGCCGGTCCTGGTGTTCGGCGTCCACGCCGAGGAGCTCGCAGATGACGCCCATCGGCAACGGCAGGGCGAAGTGCGCACGCAGGTCCGCGATTCCGCCCCCTGTGGCGGCGGCCCGGTCGAGGCGGTCGAGCAGCGTGGTGGTCAAGTCCTCTACCCGCGGCCGCAGTTCCGCCACCCGGCGGGCGGTGAACGCCTTGCTCATCAGGGAGCGCAGCCGCCGGTGGTCGGCGCCGTCGGCCGTGGTCATGCCCTGGACCGTGGCGAACGTCCGCAGCGGCCAGCCGTCGGCTATCTCGCCGGCCCGCAGCGCGGCGAAGTGCTGGGCGTTCTTGGCGACATCGGGGTGTGCGAGGAACTCCTTGAGCGCGTCATGGCCGAGCACCGCCATGCCCGCCACCTCGCCGGGCAGGACCACCGGCGTCACGGCGCCCTGCGCGAGCAGCCGGGCATTGTCCGCGTGCGGGCAGCCGCCGGCCGGGTCCAGACGGTGTGTGCGGCCGGCCGCGGCGTTCACCGGTGACGTGTTCAACAGGGAGTCTCCTCGTCGAAGGGGGACGGACCGGGACGTGTGGCGATCGACATGCTCGCGGCTGCCTCCGAGAAATGACACCCCTGTGATGCCCTCCACGGACCCCTTGGCGCCGTCCTGACAGGAATGGCTTGTTCACGCGATGTTCGCGGAGATCTTGAAGCCGCGGGCGCGGGCACCGGTTAGGATCACGGCGTGATGACAGCCAGGTCACTTTCCGGTGTGTTGCGGAGTCGCTCATCAGCGGCTCCGCTGCGTCTCCTTGGCCTTGGCCTGATCCTCTTCGGTCTGCTGTACACCCATGCGGCGAGCCCCGATGCGACGTTGGGTCACCTGAAGTCGGCAGAAGGCGTCTCGGCGCAGGCCGTGGACGCCCGGCACTCCGCCACCGTGCAACGCGCCGCGAGTGCCGCGAGTGCCGCGAGTGCCGCGAGTGCCGCGCACGAGCATGACGCCCCCGACCAGCAGAGCGGCGGTCACGGAGACCACGGCGGGCAGCACGCCTTCGAGGAGTGCGGCCTCGGGCAGCCGTCCCAGGGGCCCGAAGTGGATGTCCCCGCTCTGTCTCCACTGGGCCTTGCGGTCGAGGACGAGGCGCCGCACATCGCGCACGTCCATCCATCTGCCGTACGGGGCTTCGTCGTTCCGATACCGCATGCGGCGGAGTCCCCGGTTCTGCGTATCTAGGTCAGCGCCTCTCGGCGTCTGACCTCCCTCCTGTGCCCTTCTGCGCGCGGCGTGGGGATGGTCGACGGTTCACAGCCGCCCCCACCCATTTCCTGCCCTGCCCGGGATGTCCCGGCGCGGGCAGCCGCCGCCGCACGGAGGATCTGTGCAGCCCTGCTCCGTCGATCCGCGCCTCAGGCACCGGATCGTCCTCATCTGGACCACTCTGAGCGTTCTGCTCCTCACGTTGGTGCCGTGCGCCGCCGAGCCGTCACACGAGGCAGCCCACACGCCGAGCCGCTCCGGCCAGGTGTCCAGCTCGCCCCTGGTTCCGGAGGCGCGCGAGGACTGTTCCGTCACCGACCCGGGCCCCAGCAGGCCCGCTCCCGCACCCGTACGCGCCCTGCCGTACACGCCCGCGGTCTCCATTTCGCAGACCACCGTCCGGCCACCCGCCGACGGGCTCTCCGGCGGGGCGCACGGACCGGCGCCGAGCGGCGGCCGGATCACTCTCGCCGCCCTGTGCAGGTGGCTGATCTAGAAGCGGCCCTTGCGGTCGGCCCCGGTCGATCCGCCGCACGGCGCGCCCGACAAGCGCTCCGTGCGAGACGAGCGCCCGCACAGCTTCTACAGCGAAATGAGAGCGAACCAGATGCACTCCCTGACCACGAGTGACTTCCATCCCACGGGATCCAGTCTCCAAGGGCTCGTCGGAAACACCCCCTTGCTGCGGGTGTCCGAGCCGTTCACCCCGGCCGACCGGGGATTCTGGGCCAAGCTGGAAGGCTTCAACCCCGGCGGCATCAAGGACCGCCCCGGACTCCACATGGTGGAACGGGCCCGTACCCGCGGCGACTTGCAGCCGGGGAGCCCCATCGTCGAGTCGACGAGCGGCACCCTCGGTCTGGGCCTCGCCCTGGCCGGAATGGCCTACGGCCACCCCGTCACCCTCGTCACCGACCCGGGCCTCGAACCCTCCATGACCCGGCTGCTTGCCGCCTACGGCGGCACGGTCGACATGGTGTCCGAACCACACCCCACCGGCGGCTGGCAGCAGGCCCGCCGGGACCGGGTGGGCGAACTCCTCGCCGAGCTGCCCGGCGCCTGGTGCCCCGATCAGTACAACAACCCCGACAACGTCGCCGCGTACACACCCCTGGGCCTGGAACTCGCCTCCCAGATGGGCCATGTCGACGTACTCGTCTGCAGTGTCGGCACCGGCGGCCACTCGGCGGGCATCTCCCGGGTCCTGCGTCAGCTCTACCCCGAGCTGCGGCTCGTGGGCGTGGACACCGTCGGTTCGACCATCTTCGGCCAGCCCGCAAGGCCCCGGCTCATGCGCGGGCTCGGGTCGAGCATCTACCCGCGCAATGTCGCGTACGAGAACTTCAGCGAGGTGCACTGGGTGGCGCCCGCCGAATCGGTGTGGGCCTGCCGCCAGTTGGCGGCATCGCACTATGCGACGGGCGGCTGGAGCGTCGGAGCCGTCGCGCTCGTGGCCGGCTGGCTCGCCCGCACGCTTCCCAAGGACACACGGATCGTCGCGGTCTTCCCGGACGGGCCTCAGCGTTACCTGGAGACCGTCTACGACGACCAATACTGCGCCGAGAAGGGCCTGTCGGGGGTGGTCCCCGCGCCGGAACCGGAGGTGGTGGGCCGGCCCGACGAAAAGGAAGTGAACCGCTGGACCCGCTGCACCGACGTCGTCGACCCGCTCTCGCTCCTGGTCAAGGACCGCGGCGAAGGCGTGGAAGGAGCGGACCGGTGAAGGGCACCATCGCGCAGGTCCGTTCCTACGACCGGAGCGTCCAGCTCCTCCTCGCCAACCAGTTCACCATCAACCTCGGCTTCTACATGCTGATGCCGTACCTGGCACAGCACCTCTCCGGGTCCCTCGGCCTGGCCGGCTGGCTGGTCGGACTCGTCATGGGCGTACGCAACTTCAGCCAGCAGGGCATGTTCCTCATCGGCGGAACGCTCGCCGACCGGTTCGGCTACAAGCCGTTGATCGTCGCCGGATGCGTCCTGCGCACCGTCGGCTTCGCGACGCTCGGCCTGGTGGACTCCGTGCCGGCGCTGATCGCGGCATCGGCGGCCACCGGCTTCGCGGGGGCACTCTTCAACCCGGCGGTGCGCGCGTATCTGGCCGCCGACGCGGGGGAGCGCCGCGTGGAGGCCTTCGCGCTGTTCAACGTCTTCTACCAGGCGGGCATCCTCCTCGGCCCGCTGGTGGGCATGCTGCTGACCGGAGTCGACTTCCGGATCACCTGCCTGGTCTCGGCGGCGATCTTCGCGCTGCTCAGCGTCGTACAGATCCGTGCGCTCCCCGCCCGCAGGGGGAGCGATACCCGAGGCGGCGAGGACGGCGTCCGGGAAGGCGTGCTGTCCCAGTGGCGCGGTGTGCTGGCCAACCGGGCGTTCCTGCTCTTCTCCCTCGCCATGATCGGCTCGTACGTCCTGTCGTTCCAGGTCTATCTGGCCCTGCCGCTGGAGGTACGACGCATCGGCGGGGACGGTCGGTTCGGCACCGTCGCCGTGGCGCTGCTCTTCGCCGCATCCGGTCTGGCGACCATCCTCGGTCAGACCCGGGTGACCGCCTGGTGCAAGGAGCACCTGGATCCGGGGCGGGCGCTTGCCTGGGGTCTTCTGGCGATGGGCGCCGCGTTCCTGCCGCTGCTCGCGGCCACGGCGCTGCCCGTTCCGGAGGGCGGGACCGGCCGCTGGCTCCTTGCCGCCGTTCCGCCGATGCTCGCGGCACTGATGCTGGCCCTGGGCACGATGGTCGCGTACCCCTTCGAGATGGACACCATCGTCCGGCTCTCGGGTGACCGTCTCGTCGCCACGCACTACGGCCTGTACAACACCATCTGCGGCATCGGGATCACCGCGGGCAACCTGCTGACCGGAGCGGCCCTGGACGCGGCCCGGGAGGCCGGCATGTCCGCGCTGCCCTGGCTCGCGCTGCTCGTGGTGGGCCTCGGCTGCTCGGCCGCGCTCTACGGCCTGCACCGGGCGGGCCGCCTGGAACCCGCAGCGCCACCGGCACAGCCGGCGACGGTCTGACCGGATCCGCAGCTGACCGGGGGCGGGCGGTGATCCCGCCCGCCCCTGGTCCGAGGGGGTGAGCCGCGTCTCACCGGGGCGGTCGCCCTTGCCTATGCAACTAGTTGCACAGCAAGATCCAGGTATGGCGATCGAGCACGCGATCCTCGTGTCCCTCCTGGAGCAGCCGGGCTCGGGCTATGAACTGGCCCGCAGGTTCGAGCGGTCCATCGGATACTTCTGGACCGCCACCCACCAGCAGATCTACCGCGTGCTCAAGCGGATGGAGAGCGACGGCCTGCTCGATGTCCGGGACGTGCCGCAGCACGGCCGTCCGGACAAGAAGGAGTACGCCGTCGCCGCCGAAGGACGGGCCGCGCTCTCCGCATGGCTGCACGAGCCGATCGAACCCGAGAGCGTCCGGCACGACCTCGCCGTGAAGATCCGGGGCGCGGCCTTCGACGACCCGGCCGCGCTGATCCGCGAGGTGGAGCGGTACCAGCAGGTGCACACCGAGCGCCTCGCCCACTACCTCGCGGGCGAGGAGCGCGACTTCCCGGGGTCGGGGGCGGGGGCGCCCGCCGCCGGTCCGCCCGACGCCGGGCGTGAGCTCCAGCACGTCGTGCTGCGCGGCGGCATCGCGTACGAGCGGATGACGCTCGTCTGGCTCGACGACGTGCTCGCCACCCTCCGCCGACTCGCCACCACCCCTCACACCCTCCGAGCCGAAAGGCGTGACCCATGACCGACGCGCTCCTGTTCAACCCGCGCACCTACGACCCGGCGCACTTCGACCCCGAGACCCGCAGGCTGCTTCGCGCCACCGTCGACTGGTTCGAGGAGCGCGGCAAGCGGCAGCTGATCGAGGACTACCGGACCCGGGCCTGGCTCGGCGACTTCCTCGCCTTCTCCGCCAAGGAGGGTCTTTTCGAGACCTTCCTGACGCCGTCGTCCGCCGCCGGTGACGGCGAGGGAAACAAGCGCTGGGACACCGCCCGCATCGCCGCCCTCAACGAGATCCTCGGCTTCTACGGCCTCGACTACTGGTACGCCTGGCAGGTCACCATCCTCGGCCTCGGCCCGGTCTGGCAGAGCGACAACGCCGCCGCCCGCGCCCGCGCCGCCGAACTCCTCGCGCAGGGCGAGGTGTTCGCCTTCGGCCTGTCCGAGAAGTCCCACGGCGCCGACATCTACTCCACCGACATGCTCCTGGAGCCCGACGGCCAGGGCGGCTTCCGGGCCACCGGCTCCAAGTACTACATCGGCAACGGCAACGCGGCCGGACTGGTCTCCGTCTTCGGCCGCCGCACCGATGTCGAGGGCCCCGACGGCTATGTCTTCTTCGCCGCCGACAGCCGCCACGAGGCGTACCACCTCGTCAAGAACGTCGTCGACTCGTCGAAGTACGTCAGCGAGTTCCGCCTGGAGGACTACCCGGTCGCCCCGCAGGACGTCCTGCACACCGGCCGAGCCGCCTTCGACGCCGCCCTCAACACCGTCAACGTCGGCAAGTTCAACCTCTGCACCGCCTCCATCGGCATCTGCGAGCACGCGATGTACGAGGCCGTCACCCACGCGCAGAACCGCATCCTCTACGGCCGCCCCGTCACCGCCTTCCCGCACGTGCGGCGCGAGTTGACCGACGCGTACGTCCGGCTCGTCGGCATGAAGCTGTTCAGCGACCGGGCCGTCGACTACTTCCGCTCGGCAGGCCCCGACGATCGCCGCTACCTCCTCTTCAACCCGATGACGAAGATGAAGGTGACCACCGAGGGCGAGAAGGTCATCGACCTGATGTGGGACGTCATCGCCGCCAAGGGCTTCGAGAAGGACAACTACTTCGCCCAGGCGGCCGTCGAGATCCGCGGCCTGCCCAAGCTGGAGGGCACCGTCCACGTCAACCTCGCGCTGATCCTCAAGTTCATGGGCAACCACCTCCTGAACCCGGCCGAGTACGAGCCGGTGCCCACCCGCCTGGACGCGGCCGACGACGACTTCCTCTTCCGGCAGGGACCGGCCCGTGGCCTGGGCTCCATCCGCTTCCACGACTGGCGCACCGCCTACGACGCGTACGCCCACCTGCCCAACGTCGGCCGCCTGCGCGAACAGGCCGACGCCCTCTGCGAGTTCGTCACCACCGCGGCCCCCGACGAGGAGCAGAGCCGCGACCTGGACCTGCTGCTCGCCGTCGGCCAGCTCTTCGCGCTCGTCGTGCACGGCCAGCTGGTCCTGGAGCAGGCGCGTCTGACGGAGCTCGACGAGGACGTTCTGGACGAGCTGTTCGCCGTCCTCGTACGGGACTTCTCCGCGCACGCCGTCGAGCTGCACGGCAAGGACTCCGCCACCGAGCAGCAGCAGCGCTGGGCGCTCGGCGCCGTCCGGCGCCCGGCCGTCGACGAGGCGCGTGCGGGCCGGGTCTGGCAGCGCGTCGAGGCGCTGTCGGGGGCGTACGAGATGGCGGAGTAACCGTCAGCGCACCCGCTCAAGGCCGGCGCCTGCCCTCAGCCTCTCCAGGGCTGAGGGTAGGGCTGGCCACAGGAAGAACTCGGGGGATGGCCGGGGCGAGACGGACCGGTGCCGCGGCCTAGCGTGCGGTGCATGCGGATGAACTCCTATATACGGGCTGCTGTTTCAGGTGTGGCGATACTGACCGTGGGGGCGGGCCTTTCACCCGCCGCTGCCGCCGACGAGGCGACGGGGCCGCCGGGCCTCGCGCGCTACCACGGTCAGTCCGTCGACTGGCACGACTGCACGGTCGGCCCCGACGACACCACCGGAAAGAAGCTGGACGCAGCGGGCGCCCAGTGCGCCGACCTGACCGTGCCGCTCGACTACGGCGACCCCGGCGGCCGGACCATCACCGTCGCCGTCTCGCGTCTCCGCGCCACCGACCGCGCGCACCGCGTCGGCCCGCTGCTGCTCAACAACGGCGGCCCCGGCGGCCCGAGCCTCGAGATGCCGGTCACCGTCGGCGAGACCATGGGGAAGGTGGCCGGGAAGTACGACCTCATCGGCATGGACCCACGGTTCGTCGGCCGTTCCACGCCGCTGGACTGCGGCTGGGACATCGGCTCGATGGTCTTCTCGGCCGGCCGCGACCGGGCCGGATACCAGCGCTCCGTCGCACGCCAGCGGGACCTGGCCGAGCGGTGCAGGCGGACGAACGGCGACGTGCTGCCGCATGTCAGCACCCGCAACACCGCCCGCGACATGGACGTCGTCAGGGCCGCGCTCGGCGCGAAGCGGATCTCCTACCTCGGCTACTCGTACGGCAGTTACCTCGGCGAGGTCTACACCGAACTGTTCCCCGGCCGCACCGACCGCATGGTCCTCGACGGCGTCATCGACCCCGCCCGCTACAGCCAGACCCTGCTCGCGGACGCCACCGGAGCCAATGAACGGGCCCTGCGCGCCTGGGCGGCCTGGACCGCGGCCCGCGACGACACCTACGGGCTCGGCGCCACGACCGGCGCCGTCCTTGCCACCGTGCGCCACATCCACGAGGCCGCGGCCGACAAGCCCTTGCGGGTCGGGGACTTCCGGGTCGACGAGCACTCCCTGCCCGTCGTCTACTTCGGCGGTCTGGGCGGCGACCGCGACGAGAACCGCGCCGTTCTGGCCACCATGACCAGGACGCTGGAGCGGGCCGCCGACCGCGAACACGTGGAGCCGGGGCCGGAGTTGAGCGAAGTGCTGACCTACCTGACGACCGAGGCGGGCTCGCACCAGGGCAGCGTGCAGGCCGCCATCCTGTGCGGGGACGTCGCGACCCGCCGCGGGACCGACAGCTACTGGCGCGACATCCAGGCCGCCCGCGACAAGGCACCCTTCGCCGCCCCGCTGACGTACAACATCTCCGCCTGTGAGTTCTGGGACGCCCCGGCCGAGAAGCCGACCGTCGTCGACAACGACGTGCCGGCGCTCCTGGTCAACGCCACCGGTGACACACGCACCACCTACTCCGGGGCCCGCCGGATGCGTGACCAGTGGTCGAAGTCCCGGCTGCTCACCCTCCCCGGAGCGAACCAGCACGGCGTCTACGGCGACTACGGCAACGCCTGCACGGACCGGCGGGTCAACGCCTACCTGGCCACCGGGAAGCTGCCCGAGCGTGACGTGACCTGCCGCGCCTAGCCCGCGGGTCGTGCCCGGGGTTGGACCGCACCCGAGCCCGCCTGGGGGGGCCCCCCGGCGGTGGGCCCCTCGGGGAGGGGGGGGTGCAAATCCCCGCCCCCGGGGGGCTGTTGGGGTTGCCCGGAAACGGCGGGGCCTG
>NZ_JBHYIG010000064.1:35101-35578 GCF_042740015.1 Streptomyces sp. NPDC059037 | reverse complement strand
CACCAGCACGGTCGGCTTCCAGGAAGCCGACCACGACCTGGCGGGCGACGCGACCTTCTGCGGTCTTCCCGTCCCCGGCACCGACGTCCTCATCGTCGACTTCGAGACCGGCGAGCCGCAGCCGATCGGCGCCCCCGGCGAGATCATCGTCCGCGGCCCCTCGCTCCTGACCCGCTACTGGCGTGCCCCGGAGGCGACGGCTGCGGCACTGCGCGACGGCTGGCTGCACACCGGCGACATCGGCCGCCTCGACGAGGACGGCTGTCTGCACTACCTGGGCCGCGACAAGGACATGATCAAGGTGAAGGGCATGAGCGTCTTCCCCGCCGAGGTCGAGACGCTGCTCGCCCGGCACCCGGACGTCCTGGCCGCGGCCGTCGTCGCCGCCCCGGACGAGGCGGCGGGCCAGCGTCCCCACGCCTATGTGCGCACCGTCGAGGGCAGCGCCCTCACTGCCCAGGAGCTGCGCGTCTGGGC
>NZ_JBHYIG010000064.1:18146-35091 GCF_042740015.1 Streptomyces sp. NPDC059037 | reverse complement strand
GGGGGGCCGGGGCGCCGCCGGCGGGCGGCGCGGGGCCGGCGCCCTCGTGTGGTGGCGCTGCGCGGGGGGCGCGCCGGCCCCCCCGGGGGGGGGGGCCGCCGGGCCCCGCGCCCGGTGCCATGGCGACGTACAAAGTGCCCGGCATAGAGCTCCTCGACGAACTGCCGCTGACCGCCACCGGCAAGATCAAGAAGACGGAGCTTGCGCGGCGGGCCGCGGCCGGGCGCTGAGGAAGTCGAGCGCGGCCTGCGCCGTGAACTCGCTCTGTCCGCCCCGCAGCAACAGCCCCGCCGAAGCGAAGGCGGGGGCGTCCGCGTGGGCGGCGACGTAGGGGATCGCGATGCAGCGCATGCCGGCCGCGTGCGCCGCCGCCGCACCCGGAGCGGCGTCCTCCAGGACCACGCAGTCGGCGGGGTCCGCGCCCAGGAGCGCCGCCGCGGCGAGGAAGACGTCGGGGGCCGGCTTGCCGTGGGCGACCTCGTCCGCGGAGATCACGGTGGTCAGCTGTGCGTCCAGGCCCGTACCGGAGAGGATCGCGTCGATCGCCGCCCGCGAGGAGCCGGACGCCACGGCCATCGGCACCCCGGCACCGTGCAGCTGCTCCACGAGCCCCCGCATCTCGGGGAAGACGTGGGTGTCCGCGCGGGCCAGGGCGAGATAGCGGCGGTCGAGTTCGGCGAGCAGCTCGGCGACCGGTACGTCGATGCCGTAGCGGTCCTTCCAGATGGCGAGGGTCTCCTGAGTGCCGATGCCGACGTAGGCCTCGTTGTCCGCCCAGGTGTACTCGACGCCGTGCTCGGCGAGCAGCGCGCGCGACGCCTCGTAGTAATTGGGCTCGCTGTCCACGAGTGTGCCGTCGAGATCGAAGATGACCGGGGTGACGCCGAGAGGGCTGCCGAAGGTGCTCATGCGGTCAAGGATGCCAAAGGCCCAGTTCACCGACGTCCGAGGCCCAATTCACCGCTGCGCGGCCGCGGTCCGCCCGATCGACTCGACCAGCGGGAGCAGCCGGCTGGGCACACGCTCGCGCAGCGCCATCTCGGTACGGGTGCGCACCACGCCCGGCAGCTGGATCAGCTGCTGGATGACGTCCTCCAGGTGGCCGTTGTCCCGGGCGACCACACGGGTCAGCAGATCGCCGCCGCCGGTGATCGAGAAGGCCTCGATGATCTCGGGCACCGCGGCCAGCGCGTCGCCCACCTCGTCCAGATGCCCCTGGGTGACCTCGATGTGCACGAAGGCGAGGACCGGGTGGCCGAGGGCGGCGGGGGAGAGCGAAGGACCGGTCCCCGTGATCACACCGTCCCGCTCCAGACGGTCGAGCCGGGCCTGCAGGGTGCCGCGGGCGACGCCGAGTACGCGCGCGTACTCACGGACACTGGTGCGCGGCTGCTCCAGGAGCAGCCGCAGGATGCGGGTGTCGAGTTCGTCGACGGCCATGGTGCGGGTCTTTCAGGTGTACGCATGCGGATGTACGCATGCAGATGTACGAATGCGGGTGTACGAATGCGGTGCTGATCGGTGGTGACTGTATACGCAGCCCGCGCCTCACGCGTCCCGTACCCGCAGCAGCACCCCGCCCGTGACCAGCGCCGCGACCGCGTAGCCCGCGAGGACCGCGATGCCCGCCCAGGGGCCGATCGGCAGCCGGTCCAGGTCGGTCGTCGCCTGGATCGCGAGACCGGCCGTCGCGGGCGCCGCCCGCCGTGCGTTCGCCTGCCAGTCGGGGTCGGCGAGGAGACCCGCGAGCAGCGGGAAGGCGTAGAAGAGGGCAAGGACCGATGTGACGGCGGTCGCCGTGTCGCGCAGGGCGGTGGCCGCGCCCAGGCCGATCAACGCCGTGAGCGTGAGGTAGAGGACCGTGCCCGCGGCCGCGCGCAAGGTCGGTCCTTCCGTCAGCGTGGGCGCCGCGAAGCCGTCGGCGGACAGCAGCAGCCGGCCCGCGAGCAGCGAGCCGAGCACACCGACGGTGCTCGCCGCGGCGGTCAGGGCGCAGAGCACCGCCGCCTTGGCCGCGAGGATCCGCAGCCGGACCGGTTCCGTCGTGAGGGTCGTGCGGATGGTGCCCGTGCCGTACTCGCCGCTCATCGTCAGCACCGCAAGGACGACGACCGCGCCCTGGCCGAGCCACACCCCGGTCAGGCTGAGCTTCACCGTGTCCTCGTGGCAGTCGGCGGGGACCGGGCAGTCACCCGCGGTCAGCGACGCGGTGGAGGCGGCGCCCGCCAGGACCGTCAGCGCGATCAGGGCGAGCAGCAGCCACCAAGTGCTGTGCAGCGTACGGAGTTTGGTCCACTCGGCACGCACCGCGCCGACCCCGCGCCCTTCGCCCATCACGCGTCCCTCTTCCGTACCCGCCACACCGCGAGACCGAGCACCACGACCGCGTACGCGGCGAGCGTGCCGAAGCCGGTCCACGCGCCCTGCGGATAACAGCCGTCCTCCGGGAGGCAGAGGCCCGCCACCTGGTCGTAGCGCGGAGTCGTCTGCTGGACCGCGAACCCCGCGACGGGCGTGAGCCGTTGCAGCCACTGGGAGAGGCCGAGCGGCACCATGCTGACCAGGATCAGCGGCAGGACGATCACCACGACGACCGTGGTGATCGCGGCCGCCGTGTTGCGCAGCAGCGCGCCGAGCCCCAGGGCCAGGACGGCGATCAGGGCGAGCAGGGCCGCGGTGCCGATGACGGCCCGCAGCACGGGGCCGTCGGTGAGCGAGAACTCGGGGAAGAGCGGCGGCTCGTGGCCGCCGGCGCGCAGCGCGGGCATGCTCAGGAGGTAGGAGAGCAGGGACGCCACGAGCCCGGTCACGAAGGTGACCGCGCCGATCACCACCGCCTTGGCCAGCAGGACGCGGCCGCGGCGCGGAGTGACCGCGAAGGTCGTGCGGATCATCCCGCGCCGGTACTCGGCGGTGATGAACAGGACGCCGAGCGCGGCGACCAGGACGAGGCTCAGCTGGCTGCCGTTGAGGGACGCGGCGACGAGGTCGGGCTGCATCGGCGTGCCGGGGGCGATGTCGCCGGAGCCGCTGAGGGTGAACTCACCCCCTGCGCGACGCAGTTCGCCCTGCCCGTCTCCGGTCGGCTGCCCGCCCCCGCTCGGCCGTCCGACGTCCGTCAGGCGCCAGTCGCCGCCCGTGGCCCCCTTCACCGTCACCTCGTCGAAGCGGGCCGACGACCGTGATGGCTGGTCGCTCACCGACACATTGCCGAACTTCCGTTGCATGGACTGTGCGTTGGGCGATGCCACGAAGAGGCCGAACTGGACCGCTTCGGCCGACGTGGCGAGTCGGACGGTTCCCACCTCGTGCCAGGTGCGCCCGTCCGCGGACTCGTACGCCGTGACGGTCGCCCCCGAGCGGACCAGTCGAAGCCAGTGGGGCGTGGTGGCGGACGCGGCGCTGCCCGCCACGTCGCGGATGAACTCGCTCTGCAGGCGCACTCCGTGCCCCGCGGTGATCATGAGGGCCGCGTACTCCGATCCCGGATCGGTGCTCTCCTTGATCAGCACCCCGGCCTTGGCCCACTCGGGGGCCCGGCGCGGCTGCTCGCCGGTGGGTCCTGTCACCCGGGCGGTGATGCTGCCGTTGCCGGTGAGCGTGCGGTGTACGAACGTGAAGTCGTCGCGGATGGACACCCCGCCGGGCCCGGTGGGCGCGGGGGAACCGCCACCGCCGCCCCCGCCCGTCGTCTCGATGCCCGAACTCGTCGCGGAGAAGAGGGAGATGAGGACGGTCACCACGACCGCGGCCAGTAGCGTGAGACCCCAGCGGCGCACCGTGCGCAGCTTGGTCCACTCGGCGCGCAGCAGCTGCGGGAACCCGGCGCGGCCGACGAGCGCGGTGCCGGGGCGGCGGGGCGGGTCGGCGGTGGTCATCGCGTGCCCTCCCCGGCAGCCCCGGTGCTCTCGCCGGACGCCTGCCGGTCCTGACCGCCCGCGAACTCGACCTCGTCCCTGGTGAGTTCCATGTACGCCTCCTCCAGCGTGGCCCGGTGCGCCGCGACCCCCGAGAAGCCGACCCCGGCGCCGCCGAGCAGCTCCACGACGCGGCCCGCCGCGAGGCGCGAGACGGTCAGCGTGTCGCGTCCGGTGGCCGCGACACTCGCCCCGGCGCCCGCAAGGACGGTCATCGCCGCCGTCCGTTCGTCCGTGCGGACCTCGACCCGGTCGCCGGACGCCGCGGCGAGCAGCTCCCGCACGCTCGTGTCGGCGATGACACGGCCCCGCCCGACCACCACCAAGTGGTCGGCGGTGTCCTCCAGTTCACTCATCAGATGGCTGGAGACGAGCACGGCACGGCCCTCGGCGGCCAGACCCTTGAGGAAGCCGCGGATCCACCGGATGCCCTCCGGGTCGAGTCCGTTGACCGGCTCGTCGAAGAGCAGGACGGGCGGGTCGCCGAGCAGCGCCGCCGCGATGCCGAGGCGCTGGCGCATGCCGAGCGAGTAGCCGCCGGCCCGGCGCCGCGCGGCCTGGCCGAGCCCGACGAGGTCGAGCACCTCGTCCACCCGGCGCACGGGAAGCCCGTGCGAGTGCGCCATCCACAGGAGATGGTCGCGCCCGCGCCTGCTGGGATGGACGGCCGCCGCGTCGAGCAGCGAGCCCACTTCGAGCAGCGGGGTGCGCAGCGCGTGGTAGGGGCGGCCGCCGATGAGCGCGGTGCCCTCGTCGGCGGAGTCCAGACCCAGGACGATGCGCATGGTGGTGGACTTGCCTGCACCGTTGGGGCCGACGAATCCGGTGACCTGTCCGGGAGCCACGGTGAAGGAGAGACCGTCGACCGCGGTGACCGGCCCGTAACGCTTGCGCAGTCCGCGCACTTCGATCGTCGCCGCGTGGCCGACAGGAGCCGCGCCGCGGTCAGTTGTTGCCGTGATGCCATCCATGAGAAGCGAGGCTAGAGACGGCACGGCCACGGGTCGTCACGCCCGGGAGCCGTCTTCGTATCCCTCACGTGAGGGACTCCGACGGGCCCCGTGCCCGTGACAATGAGACGCGTGAGGGTCACAACTCCCGTCAGGGGCCGCGGATACAGCGGATACAAGCGCATGGGCACCCGCATGGGCACCCGCATGGGCACCCGCAAGCGCACCCGCATGCGCACCCGCATGCGCGGCGTCGCGCGCCACCCACGGACACCGGTCGCGGCCGCGGCACTCCTGTCGCTCGCCGCCACCGCGGAGCTGCTGCTGCGCGCGGACGCCACCGTCCCGCTGCCGCTCGCCCTCTCCCTCGCCCTGGGGACGACCGTGCCGGTGGCGGCGCTCGCGGGCGGTGCGGTGCGGGGGAGGGGCGCAGGCGTCGGCAGCCCGAGGCACACGTCCCTCGCCGCCCTCCCCGCCTCCGCAGCCGCGATGCTCGCCCTCGCGCCCTTTCACGTACTGACCATCGCCGGTCTGTACGCCCTGCTCGTGGCCCTCCACCAGGCGGGGCGCCACGGCCCGAGGCTCCTGACGGTGCTCCTTGCGCTGCCCTTCGTCGCGTACGCGGTCACGGCAGCGGCGGCGGACGGCGCGGGGGAGCGGGTGATGACCGTGCTGGTCGCGGTGTGCGCCGGCGTCGCGGCCGGTACCGGGATCGCCCGCGGCGCCCGTGACACCGCGCTGGTCAACGGCGCGGCCGAGCGGGCCATCGCCGAGACCCTCCACGAGCATGCCGCCCGGGGCGAACGGGCCAGGATCGCCCGGGAGTTGCACGACGTCGTCGCCCACCACATCTCCATGATCGCCGTGCAGGCGGAGACCGCCAGGCTGACCACCCCGGGGCTGCCCACCGCAGGCGCCGAACGGTTCCTGGCCATCGGCGACACCGCCCGCACCGCGCTCACCGAGATGCGCCGCCTGCTCGGCGTCCTGCGCGAGGACGCGGGGCCCGCCGTGCCGGAGCGCCGCCCGCAGCCCGGTCTCGAACAGCTCGGCGAGCTCGTCGACGAGGCGCGGGACGCGTCGGCCGCCGCCGTACGGCTCATCGTCGAGGGGCCCGTGCGCACCCTCGACCCGGGCGTCGAACTCACCGCGTACCGCATCGTGCAGGAAGCCCTCACCAACGCGCGCCGCCACGCGCCGGGCGCCGCCGTGGACGTCGAACTCCACTACACCCAAGGCGCCTTGCGGCTGCGTGTGCGCGACAACGGGCCGAGCCCGGACGACGTGGACGACCTGGACGACGGGCACGGTCTTCTCGGCATGCGGGAGCGCGCCGCGATGGTCGGCGGCGAGCTGCGCGCGGGCCCCGCGCGGCGCGGCGGTTTCCTCATCGAGGCGACGTTCCCCGCACCGGTGCGGGAGCATGCCGCATGAGTGAGATCCCGAGCAGCGGCCGCCAGGCGCCCCTGCGCATCGTCATCGCCGACGACCACGAAGTCGTCCGTGCCGGTTACGCCGGACTCCTCGCCACCCAGCCCGACTTCACCGTCGTAGGCACGGCCGCCGACGGCGCCCAGGCGGTCCGGCTCTGCCGCGAGCTGCTGCCCGACCTGGTCCTGATGGACGTCCGCATGCCGGTGATGGACGGCATCGAGGCGACCGGGCGGCTCGCCGGCACCGGCACCCGCGTCCTCATCCTCACCACCTTCGACCTGGACGAGCACGTGTACGACGCGCTGAGCGCGGGCGCCGCCGGGTTCCTGCTCAAGGACGTCACCGCCGAGCACCTCTTCGACGCCGTACGCGTGGTGGCCGCGGGCGAGGGTCTGCTCGCGCCCACCGTGACCCGCCGCCTCATCGCCGAGTTCGCCCGCCTCAGGCCCGGACCGCCCAGCGGATCCGCCGCCCGGCTCGACGCCCTGACCCCGCGCGAGACCGAGGTGCTCCGGCTGATCGCGGAAGGCCTGTCCAACCCGGAGATCGCGGGACGGCTGCACGTCAGCGAGGAGACCGTGAAGACCCATGTGAGCCGGGTGCTCGGCAAACTCGGCCTGCGGGACCGCACACAGGCGGTCGTGGCGGCGTACGAGACGGGGCTCGTGGTGCCGAGGGCGCAGGCCTGACACCTGGCCCATCAGGGAGGCGGGCCGCCCCGCACCACCGGGCCCGGCGAGGCCCGTCGCCGTACAATGGAAGGGCGGCAAGTGCACGACGGCGTGACTCGATCATGAATGCCCGTATCGAGGACTACGCCCTCATCAGTGACCTGGAGACCGCTGCCATGCTCGGCAGGGACGGGTCGATCGACTGGCTCTGCCTGCCCCGCTTCGACTCCCCGGCCTGTTTCGCCGCCCTGCTCGGCACGGGCGACAACGGCTTCTGGCGGATCTCCCCCATCGGCGCGGGAGCGTGCACGCGGCGGGCCTACCGCCAGGACACCCTCGTCATGGACTCCTGCTGGGAGCTCCCGACCGGTGCCGTACGGGTCACGGACTTCATGCCGCCGCGTGCCCAACTGCCCTGTGTCGTACGCGTGGTCGAGGGTCTTTCGGGCGCCGTGGCGATGCGCAGCGAACTGCGGCCGCGGTTCAACCAGGGCCGGATCGTCCCCTGGGTGCGGGCCGAGGAGCACTGCACGGTCGCCGTCGCGGGGCCCGACTCGCTCTGGGTGAGCGCCGACGGCCCCGTGACGACTCGGGGTGACGCCGACCCGACGGTCATCGACTTCACCGTCACGGCGGGCCAGCGCCTCACCGTGCAGCTGGTGTGGGCGCCCTCGCATGTGCCGGAGCCGCCCGAACCGCTCCGTGTGCCCGCCGAGACCGCGCTGAAGGCGACCGGCGACTTCTGGCGGCGCTGGACGGCGCGCTGCCGCTACCAGGGCCCCTGGCGGGAGGCCGTCACCCGCTCGCTGATCACGCTCAAGGCGCTCACCTACGCGCCCACGGGCGGCGTCGTCGCCGCGCCGACCACCTCGCTGCCCGAGTGCGTCGGCGGCGAGCGCAACTGGGACTACCGGTTCTGCTGGCTGCGCGACTCCACGCTGACGCTGTCCTGTCTGCTGCGCAGCGGCTACCGGGACGAGGCGACGGCCTGGCTCGACTGGCTCGGGCGGGCGATCGCGGGCGACCCGGCGGATCTGCAGGCGGTGTACGGCCTCGGGGGACAGCGGCTGCTGCCGGAGGCCGAGGCGCCGTGGCTGCCCGGCTACGAGGGTTCGCGGCCCGTCCGCTTCGGGAACGCCGCGGTGACCCAGCTCCAGCTCGACGTGTACGGCGAGGTCCTCGACACGCTCTGTCTGTCGCTGCGCGCCGGCATCCCGATGGAACCCCACATGTGGAGCCTGGTGAAATCCCTGATGCGCTACCTGCAAGAGCACTGGCGCGAGCCCGACCAGGGACTGTGGCAAGTGCGCGGCACCAGGCGGCAGTTCGTGCACTCCAAGGTCATGTCGTGGGTCGCAGCCGACCGCGCCCTGCGCATGGGCGAGCTGCTCGGCAGGAACGAACGCGCGCCGGAGTGGACGGCCATGCGCGACGCCGTGCACCAGGAGGTGTGCCGCGAGGGATGGGACGCCGGGCTCCGGTCGTTCACCCAGTCCTACGGCTCGCCCGCCCTGGACGCGTCCGCGCTGCTGATCCCCAAGGTCGGCTTCCTGCCGGCCGACGACCCGCGGGTGCACGACACCGTCCTCGCGATGCGGGCCCTCGACGACAACGGCTTCGTACGGCGGTACGCGCACAACGGCAGCGGCGTGCACGGCGTGGACGGCATGCGCGGATCCGAGGGCACGTTCGTGGCGTGTTCCCTCTGGTACGCCGACGCGCTGGCGGCGACCGGCAGGCTCGAAGACGCCCGGGAGACCTTCGAGCGCGTCCTGGACGTCCGCAACGACGTGGGCCTGCTCGCCGAGCAGTGGGACCCCGGACGCGGGCGCCAACTGGGCAACGCGCCCCAGGCGTTCAGCCATATCGCTCTGGTGGAGACGGCCTTCGCCTTGCGTGACGCGGGCGCTCACGAGGCGCCGCGGACGGCCGTCAGGAGCACCATGCCGGAGTCGCCGTAGTCGGGCAGCGTCGGATCGGCGTCGATCCGGGTGACCACGAGCCGCCGCGTCAGCGGCGCGAACACCTCCGTGACGACGTCCGGGTCCACCGGGCAGCCGGGCCAGCGCGATGCGGGACCGATGCGGTAGGTCGGCATGTTCTCCATGAACGCGGCGACCAGGTGCCCGCCGGGGCCGACCGAGCGCACGAAGCGGTGGCAGAAGTCGGTGAACTCCGTGAAGTCCTCGGTGACACCCTCGGCGACGAAGTTCATCGACGCGATGTCATAACCGCCGGGCGTGAGCGCACGGATGTCGCCGTGCACCACGCGTACGCGCGTCAGCGCCTCCGGCAGGCTCGGGGGCAGGCCGGGGTCGAGGCTGCGGCACAGCTCGTAGAACGGCGACCAGCTGGCGTCCGGCGGCTCTTCGAGCTGCCGCGTCAGATAGGCGACGCCCGCCGCGCTCGCCTCCACGGCGTCGATCCGGCGGCTCGCGGCGGCGGCGAGCATCAGCGGATAGAGATTGGGCCCGGCCCCGAACTCCAGGGAGCGGGCGACGCTTCCCGGGGCGAACTGCCGGTAGAAGGCGGAGTGATGGGCGATCACCGCGGCGTCGGACGGATGCAGCTCGCGGTAGTTCTCGCCGAGATAGTCCTGGACGGGCCAGCTGTCCCAGTCCACGTCGTCGTTGCGGGTGGGCGCCATGCCGCCTCACCCCGCCGGACGGAGCGGAAACCGCTCGGAAAGAAGGGTCAGCGCCGTGCCCAGGCGGTCGATGTCCTCGTCGGAGTTGAGGGCCGTGAGCTGTACGCGGAAGCCGACCCGGTCGCGCGGCACGAGCGGATAGGCCGCCAGCGTCACATAGATGCCCTGCTCCCACAGGAAACGGCCGACCGCGTCCAGGTCGTCGGCGTTCTCCAGGGGGATCTCCACGATCGGCAGCTGATCGGAGTTGAGCGTCCCCACGCCGAGCGCCGCCACGTGATCGAGCACCCGGACGGTCTTGCGGTGCAGATCGGCGCGGATGGCGTCGCCGCGCCGGTCGTTGACCTCCAGGCCGGCGAGCGCGGTGGCCAGGGAGGCCGTCGGCGATGGCCCGGAGTACAGATACGGGGCCGCCGTGACCTTCAGATGGTCCTTGAGCCACGACGGCAGCGCGAGAAAGGCAAGGAGCGACGAGTACGCCTTGGAGAAACCCCCGACGAGCACGACACCGTCGTACGTCTCGCCCGTGTGCCGCACGACGCTGTTGCCGCGCAGTCCGTAGGGGCACGGTTCGTTCGCCCCGCGCTCCCCGATCACACCGAAGCCGTGCGTGTCGTCGATGTACAGCGTGGCGTCCAAGTCCCGGCAGATCCCGGCCAGTTCGGGGATGTCGGCGATGTTCCCGCTCATGCTGTTGACACCGTCAAGGCAGACGAGGCGCGCCGTTCCCGCGGGCAGCGCCCGCAGCTCGGCGGCCAGTTCGTCCGGCCGCTCCGCGTGGAACCGCCGCAGCGTCGCGCCCTGGGCGCGGGCCGCCACACAGCCGTCGTACACCGTGCGGTGGGCCGCCGCCTCGACGAAGACATGGCCCTTGTCCGCGAGGACCGGGATCACCGAGGCGTGGATCAGCGTCGCCGTCGGCAGGAGCAGCGTGTCGGGCGCCCCGAGCAGCGCGGCGAGCCGTTCCTCGATCTCCGGGTAGAGCCGGGGGCTGCCGATGAGGCGGGACCAGCTGGGGTGCGTGCCCCAGCGGCGTACGGCGGGTTCGATGGCCCCGATGATCTCCGGGTCGCAGTCGAAGCCCAGATAGTTGCACGACGCGAAGTCGATCAGCCAGTGGTCTGCGCTGCGGATGTGCCTGCCGCGCACCTCGTCCAGGACGGCGTCGCTCATCGGACTGGTCCGCCGCAGCTCGTCGAGATCGCGGCTCATGGCGGTCTCTCTAGCGGGGGTGAGCGGCTTGGAAGGGACCCGTGCGGACCGGACGAGGGCGCCTTGGACGGCCGCCGGGGCGGGCGGCGCTGCTGCACGGGCGCTCCCGGTGCCCCGGCATCCGGCGCCACACCGCAGCATGCGTTCGCCCTGCTCCGCGGTCAGCGGGCGCGCGAAGAGATACCCCTGCCCGAACCGGCAGCCCATCCCGGCGAGCAGGTCGCGCTGCACGGGATCCTCGATGCCCTCGGCGATGACCTGAAGGCCCAGTGTGTCGGCGAGGTGGACGATGCCTTCGACGAGGGCGACCTGCCGGGTGTCATCGGCGATGCCGTCGATGAAGGACTTGTCGATCTTCAGTACGTCGATGGGGAACTCCCGCAGATACCGCAGCGAGGAGAATCCCGTCCCGAAGTCGTCGACCGCGATGCGCACCCCGAGGTCCTTGAGCGCCTCCATGACCGCCTGGATCTGACCGTCCCGCCGCATCAGCACCGACTCGGTGAGCTCCAACTGCAGTGACCCCGCGGCGAGTCCGGGCGTCCGCAGCGCCCTGCGCACGTCGTCGAGGAAGCCGGTGTCGCGGAACTGCCGCGCGGAGACGTTGACGCTGACGTACGGCGCGGCCGATGCGGCTGCCACCGTCCGCTGCAGTGCGACGATGTCGGCGGTGGCGCCGGCGAGCACCCAGGCGCCCAGCGGCGTGATGTGGCCGGTCTCCTCGGCGAGCGGGATGAACTGCTGCGGCGGCACCAGACCCCGCTGGGGATGCGGCCAGCGGGCGAGGGCCTCGAAGCCGACGATCTCGGCGGGCGGCCCGTCCGGTTCGCCGGCCCGATGGCCGTTGGCCGTGATGTCCACCACGGGCTGGTAGCGCAGCGCGAACTCCTCGTCGGCGATCGCCCGGTCCAGGCTCGCCTGCAGGTCGTGCCGCTCCAGCATCCGTACGTGCAGCCGGGGCCGGAAGCGGCGCCACTGGCGCTTCCCGGCGGCCTTGGCGGCGTACAGGGCCAGGTCGGCGTGGGTGAGCAGCTCCTCGGCGCCGGAGCTGTCCGCGGCCGTGGCCACACCGACGCTGGCGGAGACGCTCACCGTGGCGCCGGGCAGATGGAAGGGCCTGCTGAGCGCCTGCACCACCTGCGCGGCCAGGATCTCGGCGTCGGCGGGCTTCTTCGCGTCCTCCATGAGCACCGCGAACTCGTCGCCGCCGAGCCGGGCCGCGGTGTCGCTGCGGCGCAGCGACTGCGCGAGCCGGGAGCCGACGGCGGCGAGCAGCCGGTCGCCGACGGAGTGCCCCATCGTGTCGTTGACGACCTTGAAGTCGTCGAGGTCGATGAAGAGCACACAGGTGAGGGTCGACTCGCGGTCGCCACGCAGCAGCGCGCGCTCGATCCGCTCCAGGAGCAGCGTCCGGTTGGGCAGGCCGGTCAGCGCGTCGTGGAAGGCCCGCTGGGTGAGCTCGTGCTCCAGCTGACGCTGCTCGGTCACGTCCCGCAGGGTGACGACGAGGCCCCGGACCGTCGGGTCGTCGCGCAGATCGCTGCAGCGCACCTCCACCTCGACGCGCCCGGTGTCGCGCCGCATCCACCAGTAGTCGTGGGGTTCGCGCTGCCCGCCGTCGCGCATGGCCCGCAGGACCCGCCCCGCGCGGCGCCGGTCGCGCGCGTCGACCAGCTCGGGCAGCGTCGTCCCGATCAGCCGGGCGGCCCCGAACACGACCGCCGCGGACGGACTCGCGTACCGCACGGTGTCGTCGTCGTCGACGATCAGGATGACGTCCGACGCGTTGCGCACCAGCGTGCGGAAGTACGCCTCGCTCTCCCGGCGGATGATCTCCTGGCGCAGCGCGATGCGCTCCATGGCGAGGCCCGCGTGCGAGGCGAGGATCTCCAAGGAGGCCCAGATCTCGGTGAGCTGGCGCTCGGGGCCCGCCGCGATCAGCACACCCGGCGGCGCGTCACCGGCGGGACGGTCGCGCTGGATCATGGGGCACACCAGGGCGCTCTCGGGCGTCCCGAAGTGAGGGGTGATGTCCGGGCCGAGCTCGGCGACGGGCGCCAGATGGGTGCGGTCCAGGGCGAGTTCGGAGGGCAGGGCCGAGGGAGATCCGTCCGTGCCGGGCAGCAGGGTCGCCGTGCGGACATCGGGCGCGGCCAGCGCGGTGACCGCCCCGTCGCAGGTCTCCGCGATCTCCTCGGGCCTGACCGCCGACACCAGGGAGGAGGCGGCGGTACGCAGCGCCAGCTCACGGTCCACGGCCTTGCGGTGTGCCACGACCATCCCGGCGAGCCGGAGGATCACCAGGAGGAACAGCGCACCGGAGAACGCCGCGATCACGGGCGCGTCATGGGCCCCGCCGGCGAGCCCCTCGGCGAGCAGGACCGCCGGGGCGATCAGGGTGGCGAGGGCGAGCAGCACGAGCCGGTGCCGGGGCGGGAGCAGCGACTTGCGCTGCTGCGCGTACGCGGTCAGTTCCACCATCGATGGATGCAGCGCCGCGAGGCCCCAGGCCGTGTAGAAGACGATCCAGCCCAGGTCGAGCGGGGTGCCGGTCTGCCACAACCCGTTGAGCTGCAGAATTCCGTACGCGATGTCGAAGCCGAGCAGCGTGACGGTGCCGACGACGAGCAGCTGCACGCAACGGTTGTGGCCGGACACGGAGCCGGGGGTGAGCATCCCGGCAAGCAGCGCGAGGACCAGCACGTCGCCCAGCGGGTAGGCGATGCTGATCGCGCGCTGCGCCCACGTCAGGCCCTCGACCTCGGTGAGCGGCTGGACGAGACAGACCCAGACGGGCAGTGCGAGGCCGCCGGTGAAGATCAGCGCGTCGAGCAGGCTCGGCAGGTCGCGGCCCACCCAGCGGTAGCGGACGAGCCCGAACAGCCCGGCGGCGAACAGCGGATACGTCGCCAGGTACAGGGCGTCGGCGGGGGAGGGAAAGGGGTTGGAGGCGTGCAGATACTCCTCGACCACGTTGTAGTACGTGTCACCTGCGGCGAAGGTGAGCAGACCGGCGGCGAGCACCCACCACGGCCAGCGGTGCGCGGGACGGTGCACGCGCACGCCCGTGAGCACGGCGGCGACACCGCCGAGACCGATGAGCGCCCAGAGCGGTGCACGCAGGTCCTCAAGGGTCAGATAGGCCGCGGTGAGGGCGGCGACCAGCAGGACGTAACCGGCCGTCAGCCGGTTTCGCGCCCGCAGCTCTCCCCGAGAACGTGCCCGAAGCAATGGAAAAGCGCCTCCCTGCGTGGCAGGGACACCGGGCCGAGGATCGCGTCAACCGGGGTCTCGCTCCTTCGATCGTAGGCCCGGCGGGTGAGGGGCTGCATCTTCTCGGTCTTCTCGCCGGGAGGGCTCAGTCCTCAACCGGAGGCAGGGCGGCACCGACGGGCGGGGGACTGCCGACCGTCTGCCCGAAGTAGTCGACGGGGCCCGTGTCGATGCCGAACAGCGCCTGCAGGTCCAGGCCCTTGCCGGCGAGGGCCGCGCAGTCCGGGGCCAGCAGATGCGCGTCACCGGCGGAGTCCACGTCGGGCAGCTCGCCGCCGGCGAGGCAGGGATCGACGGTCAGGCCGACGGGCTGTCCCTGGAGGCGTTCCTGACCGGTCGCCGCGCGCCAGGCCTTCAGTCCGGTGAAGGACCAGTCACCCCACTGCGCGGTCCACTGTCCTTGCGGGGCACGGTAGTTGTTGCCCTGCACGAGGACGTTGGCGGCGGTCAGGCCCTCGTCCGCCAGGACCAGCGGGGAGCCGTCGGTGATGAAGTTGTTGTTGCGGACGGTGACGCCCCTCTGGCCGTCCATCAGGCGCAGGGCGGGACCGCTCCTGCCGTCCTCCAGGACGGTCATGACCACGGTGTTCTGGTACATCCGCAGATTGCGCACGTCGTGGCCGTAGACCGCGAGCCCGCCGAATCGCGGCAGCCTGCGGCCGTTGTCGGAGGACAGGTTGTAGCGGATCGTGTTGTCGGTGTGCGCGCCGTTCACCACGCGGGTGTAGGCGTAGAAGCCGGAGCCGTCGTTGTGGAACGCCAGGTTGTACTGCATGGTCGAGCCCGAGACGTTCTCGTCGAACCCGAATCCGGCGCCGTCGACCTTGGAGCGCGTGTGGTTGCGGTACGCGGTGTTGTGCTCCAGGAGCACGTCGGTCGCGTCATAGGCCCAGATGCCCACCGGGCCCGACGGCGCTGTGACGGCCGACCGGGCGCCGTTGTCGTGGGCGGTGGAGTTCCGCACCGTCGCCTGGCGCACGGAGCCGAGGATGATGCCGTCGCCGGTGTGCCGGTCGTCCGCCTCCGGGTCTCCGGCGTTCCGGTAGGCGGCGACGTCCTCGACCTCGAAGTCCTCGTGCGCAAAGGCGGGTTGGCGGGGCTCGAACTTCGGGCCGTAGGTCAGCAGCCCGGCGTCCTTGTTGCCGTGCAACTTGGCCTGACGCACCGTCACATCCCTGAAGCCGGTGCGCTCCTCGTTGCTGCCGACCGCGATGCCCGCCCGGAATCCGGAGATCTCGACGTCGGAGACCAGGACATGGTCGATCGGTCCGCCGCCCGGACGGTCGGCGTAGAGGTTGATGCCCCCGTCGCCGGCGTAGGCGGCGCGGTCCCCGGTCACGTGCAGATCGCGGATCTCCACGCCCGCCGTGTTGTGCACGGAGATGCCGGGGGTGCCCTCGGCGTCGACGGTGGCCCGGCCCTCGCCGTACGACCCGATCACCACGGGCCGGTCCGCGTCGCCCGCCTCCGAGCCGTTCAGCGTGATGGTGCCGGTGAAGCGCGCGCCGCCTTCGAGGAGCAGCCGGTCGCCGGGCTCAAGCGCCACGCGTTCGGCGCGGGCCAGCGTCCGCCAGGCCTTGCCGGGCGATGAGCCGTCGTTGTCGTCGTCGCCATCGGCGCCGACGTAGTACGTGCTGGTCGGCGAGTAGTGCGGCGTGGCCGCGCAGCCGCCGGCCGCGATCAGCGCGATCGCGGCGACGAGCGCACCCGGGGCACGGCGCCCCAGGGCGGACGCGGCGGCTGTCCTGCGCATCGGAATCAGGCCTCCACGGGCTGCGGCGGTGCCAGGGACGGCACCTTGGCGGGCTGCGGCCCGGAACGGGCGGTGAACCACGCCACCGTGTGCCGCAGCCCTTCCTCCAGGGTGACCCGAGGAACCCAGCCGAGCTCTTCGAGCGCCCGGTTGATCACGGGGCGGCGGCGGGTCGGATCGTCGACGGGCAGCGGGCGGTACTCGATGGGGGAGTGCGATCCGGTGATCTTGCGGACGAGTTCCGCGAGCTCACGGACGGTGCGCTCGCTGGGGTTGCCGAGGTTCACCGGGCCGCTGTGGCCGCTGTCGAGCATCGCCACCAGGCCGCGTACGAGGTCGTCGACGTAGCAGAAGCTGCGGGTCTGGCCGCCGTCGCCGTAGATCGTCAGCGGCCTGCCCGCAAGCGCCTGGCGGACGAAGGTCGACACCACGCGCCCGTCGTGCGGCCGCATCCGCGGACCGTACGTGTTGAAGATCCGTACGATGCCCACGTCGACGCCCAGGCTGCGCCGGTACGCCATGGAGAGCGCCTCCGCGTACCGCTTGGCCTCGTCATAGACGCTGCGCGGGCCGACCGGGTTGACGTGGCCCCAGTAGTCCTCGGGCTGCGGGTGGATCTCCGGGTCGCCGTAGACCTCGCTGGTCGAGGTCAGCAGGAAGCGGGCGCCGTGCCGCTGGGCCAGGCGCAGGGCGTTCTCGGTGCCCCGGCTGCCGACGGCCAGGGTCTCCAGGGGCAGCCGGTGGTAGTCGGGCGGTGACGCGGGGCTCGCGAGGTGGGCCACCGCGTCCACCGGGCCCGGCACGTCGAACGGCTCGGTCACATCCGCGTGGCGCAGCCGGAAACGGGGCGCGCCGCGCAGGTGGGCGACGTTCTCCGGCTCGCCGGTGCAGAAGTTGTCCAGGCACCAGACGGTGTCGCCCCTGGCGAGGAGCGCCTCGCACAGATGGGAGCCCATGAATCCGCCGCCGCCCGTCACCACGACCCTCATGACGCACCTCCGGTGAGTGCGGCCACGGGGGCGGTGGGTCGCGAGGGGGCGGGGGGCGCGCGCGGCGACGGTCGCGGGGGCCGGGAGGGCGGGGCGGCG
>NZ_JBHYIG010000064.1:0-18136 GCF_042740015.1 Streptomyces sp. NPDC059037 | reverse complement strand
TCCCCCCCCCCCGCTGGGGGGGGGGGCGCGGGGGGGGGGGGGGGGGGCGGGGGGGGCCCCCCCCCCCGCGCGGCGCCGCCCCCCCGGCCCGGTGCGTGCACGGCCCAGCCGGCCGCCGACCAGGGGCGCGGGTCGAGGCTGTTGCGGGCGTCCACGAGGACGGGGGAGCGGACGACCGTGGCGAGCGCGGCGGGGTCGATGCGGCGGTACTCGGGCCAGTTCGTGAGGTGCAGGACCAGGTCCGCGTCCTCGCAGGCCTTGTCGACGTCCAGGGTGTAGGTCAGCTCCGGGTGGACGGTGCGCGCGTTGTCGACGGCCTCGGGGTCGTGCACGCGGACCGTGGCGCCCTGTTCCTGCAGGGCGGCCGCCACGACGAGGGCCGGCGAGTCGCGCACGTCGTCGCTGCCGGGCTTGAACGCGGCGCCGAGTACGGCGATCCGGCGGCCGGTGAGGGAACCGCCGAGGAGTCCGCGCGCCTGGTCGACGGTGCGCCTGCGCTGCCGGGTGTTGATCCGGTCGACCTCGTGCAGGAACACCACGGCGTCGCCGGCACCGAGCTCCTCGGCGCGGGCGGCGAAGGCCCGGATGTCTTTGGGGAAGCAGCTCCCGCCGAAGCCGAGCCCCGGCTCAAGGAAGCGGGGGCCGATCCGGGAGTCCGCGCCGATGGCCGCGGCGAGCACCGACGCGTCGGCGCCGGCGGCGTCGCACACCTCGGCCATCGCGTTGATGAAGGAGATCTTGGTGGCGAGGAAGGAGTTCGCCGCCACCTTGACCAGCTCCGCGGTGGCCGGATCGGTGCTGAAGAACCGCACCCCGGCCAGGATCATCGGCGTATAGATCGCCCGCAGCACCCCCTCGGCGTGCTTCGACGAGACGCCCACGACGAGCCGCTCGGGTCGCATCGTGTCCTTGACGGCGGAGCCTTCGCGCAGGAACTCCGGGTTCCAGGCGACCTCCGTGCCCGGGGTCATCTCGGCGAGCCGCTCGGAGAGCCGGGCCGTCGTGCCCACCGGCACCGTGGACTTGCCGACGATCAGGCTGCCGGGCCGCAGATGCGGGGCCAGGCTGTCCACGACGGCGTCGACGTACCGCAGGTCGGCGGCCTCGCTGTCGGGCCGCTGCGGGGTGCCCACGCACACGAAGTGCGTCCGGGCGAACGCGGCGCCCTCGGCGAGCGACGTGGAGAAGCGCAGCCTGCCCGACGCGACGGTCCGGGCGAGCAGCTCGTCAAGGCCGCTCTCGTGGATGGGGGCCCGGCCCGCCGCGAGCGATGCGATCCGTTCGGCGTCGATGTCGATGCCGAGGACCTCATGGCCCAGGTGGGCCATGCACGCGGCGTGCACCGTCCCCACGTATCCGGTGCCTATCACTGTCATCCTCATGACGTCGCTCCTCAAGGGTCGTGCCGGGTGCCGTTCGGGTGCCGTCCGGAGCCGGCGTAGCCGTCCGGATTGAGCTGCTGGAACCGCCATGCGTCACGGCACATGTCGGCCAGGTCGCGGGTGGGGCGCCAGCCCCAGGCGCGCGCCACCGCGCCCGCGTCGGCGACGAGTTCGGTGACGTCGCCGGGCCGGCGCGGCAGGATCTGGTACGGGACGGCCCGGCCGCAGGCCGCGGCGAACGCGGAGATCACGTCGAGGACCGAACGGCCCGCGCCGACGCCCAGGTTGAAGATCTGCATGCCGGGCCGGTCGGCGAGGTGGTCGAGGGCCACCCGGTGAGCCTCGGCGGTGTCCATGACGTGCAGATAGTCGCGGACAGCGGTGCCGTCGGGGGTGGCGTAGTCCTGGCCGAAGACGGGCAGCCGCTCCCGGCGGCCGACGGCGACCTGCGCGACGTACGGCATCAGATTGTCGGGTACGCCGCCGGGGTCCTCGCCGAGCAGCCCGCTGGGGTGGGCGCCCACCGGGTTGAAGTAGCGCAGGGCGAGCACGGTGAACTCGGGGCAGCGGGCGCACACATCGGCGAGCAGCAGCTCGCAGAGCCACTTGGAGGAGGCGTACGGATTGGTGGGCGCCGCGGGCGTCGACTCGTCGAGCGGGCCGCGTCCCGCGTCGCCGTAGACCGAGCAGGACGAGGAGAACACCAGCTGGTGCACGTCGTGTTCCTGCATGACCCGCAGCAGCGCTGTCGTGCCGCCGACGTTGTTGTCGTAGTACTGGATGGGCATCCGTGTCGACTCGCCCACGGCCTTGTGCGCGGCAAAGTGCACGACGGCGTCCACGGAGTGGCGGTCGAATACGGCCGACAGGGCGCGCCGATCACGGATGTCCAGCTCATAGACGGCACCGACGAAGCGGTCGGTGATCCGTTCCACGCGGGTGAAGACCTGCGGGGTGCTGTTGGAGTAGTTGTCGATCACGATCAACTCGTAGCCGTGGTCGAGGAGTTCGACGCAGGTGTGGCTTCCGATGAAGCCCGCTCCGCCGGTGACCAGGATCGTGGACGGTTTCCTCATGGCCGTTCACCAGCCCAGGACGGCGGCGGCGTACGCCGGGTAGAAGGTGATGGCGGTGGCGACCGGCAGTGCCGCCAGGAGGCCGAGGGCCAGCGGGAGGCCCGCCGTGGGCAGCGCGTGGGTGAAGCGGAGACCTGCCGCCCGTGCCGCCTCGCGGACGTGCAGCAGGGGAACGGCGATGGCGACGACGGCGTACGTCGTGGCGGCGAGCAGGCAGAGGAAGACATAGCCGGCCGACGGTCTTGTCAACTCGCCGACCAGGGCGATCGTGGAGAGGCCCGCGGCGAGCACGGTGAAGGGCAGGGTCAGCCGGACGGGCAGCGGCCGCGGGCCGCCGGTGTCCTTGGGCGTGACCTTGAACGTGAGCGGCCGCGAGCGCAGCTTCTGGCCGACCGCGCCGAACAGACCGAGGATGACGAACGGCCAGCGGGCAAGCGCGAACAGCCAGGTCTCCCAGCTGACCAGGGGCGCCGCGCGCGGTCGCAGCATCCCGCAGCGGCGCATCAGGAGCAGGGTCAGGAGCAGCCACACGGGCATGGTCCAGAAGTGGACCAGGAAGTCGAAGTAGTTGACGTTCATCCACGGAAGGCCGGTGATGACGGCGATCGGCGGGAGCGTGAGGCCCGCGGTGATCATCAGGCCGAGCATCGGGTAGTACGCGAGGGCGTAGGAGAAGCGCAGCCGCAGCACGAAGGGCAGCCGGCGCAGATGGTGCGGCAGCAGGCCCAGAAGCATCGTGGTCAGGCTCCGTGACCACTGGTACTCCTGCGTGATCATGTCGCCGAAGGTGAGCGGACCGTCCCCGTGCGCCTCGGCGTCGATGGCGAACGCCCCGTGCCAGCCCGCCGAGTTGAGCAGGTACGTGGTGGAGAAGTCCTCGGCGAGTTCCGGACCGAGCCCTCCGATGTCCCGCAGCGCCCGGGTGCGTACGGCGTAGTGGGAGCCGATGCACATCGGGGCGAGGCCGTCGCTGTGGCCGAGCTGCACCGCGCCGTGCCAGACGGCCTCGCGGTGCACTCGCCCCCGGGCCGCCCAGGAGTCCGGGCCATTGGCGTCGCACATGCTGGGCGCGGCGACATAGCCGATGGCGGGGTCGTCGAAGGGGCGGACCATTTCGGCGAGGTAGGTCGCGGCGGGCACATGGTCGCAGTCGAGCTGCGCGACCACGTCGTAGCGCTGATAGCCCCAATGGTCGTAGAAGTAGGCGAGGTTGCCTTCCTTGCAGCGGGTGCGGCGCGGCCAGTCGCGCCGGTGGTAGGGGGTCACGCCGCGGCGGCAGGACATCCGCACCCGGTGCCCGCGGCACCACGCGGTGATCTCCTCGGTCGGGTCCTCGTCGCACAGCCACACGTCGTAGCGGTGCGGAAAGTCCTGGGCCAGCATCGCTTCGAGCGTCCGCCGGGCCGTGGGCCACGGCTCCGAGGGGGCGCGGGTGACGGCGAAGGCGACCGGCGCCGCGGGGACCGGCAGATCCGGGTTGACCCGGCGAAGGCGGAGCGCGGTGACGAAGAAGTAGCAGGGCAGGCCGGTGAGGTAGAGCAGCAGGACGCTGTTGACGATCAGTCCCGCCCAGCCGACGCGGTGCTCGGGGCGCAGCCACCAGGTCCAGAAGTAGAGGAAGCTCAGTGCCCAGCCCAGGGCGATCACCGTGAGGAGGGCCCGGTCGCGGCGGGGGAGCGCGGGCACGAAGGTCGTCGGCCGGACGGTGCGCACCGGGAACGGCAGTCCGAAGACGGGGCCGCCGGGACCGATCCGGACGACGTTGCCGTCCGACATCCGCGCGAGCTCGCGCTCCAGCTCGGTCTGGTCCGCCGTGATCGGCTCGCTGTGCGTCATGGTGCGACGCTCCTGAGGGCCTGACGCTGTACGCTGACTTCGTACGTTTACGTCGTATATGTACGACTTTGCACCCGATGTTCCCTGGGGTCAAGGGGGCCGGAGCTACGGAGGCGGCGGTCATGCCGAAAGGCAGAGAAGCGGGGTCGGGGGCGCCCCAGGGGCGGCGCGCGAGCGACCGCGGACGCTATGGGCGGCTGAGCCGCGAGCGGGTGCTCGCCACGGCAGTGGAGGTCGTCGATCGCGACGGCCTCTCCGGCCTCAGCATGCGCAAGCTCGGCGCGGAACTGGGCGTGGAGGCCATGGCCCTCTACCGCTACGCACCCAGCAAGAGCGACCTGCTGGACGGCCTGGTCGAGGCGTTCTGCCTGGAACTGGAGGCGGATCTGGCGGGCCAGACGGACCAGGCGGACCAGGCGGACCAGGCGGACCAGGCCGAGCGGCCCCCGGCCGCCGACTGGCGGCGGGAGCTGCACCGCATCGCGCTCGCCACCTACGGCGTGGCCCTGCGCCACCCGAACGTGGTCCCGCTCCTGGCCACCCGTCTGCTGTCCACGCCGCTGGCCCGGCGGCCCACGGCCGTGCTGCGCAGCGACGAGCGGGTCCTGGCGCTGCTGCGGGACGCGGGGCTGAGCGACCGCCGCACCGTCCAGTTGCACCGGGCGTTCACCGCGTGGCTGCTCGGCTATCTCCTCGTGGAGCTGCGGGCCATGGACGACGAGCCGGGCGAGCCGGACCCCGCCTTCCGCCTCGGTCTGCACCGCATGCCCGCGCGGGAGTTCCCGCAGCTGCGGGCCATCGCCCTGGCCCTGGACGACCGGGGCGGGCCGGGTGAACTGGCCGCGGGGCTCGACGCGTTGCTCGGATCATGAGGTGCCGTTGCGTACGGCGTCGAGGTACTCCGCGATGGCGTCCCTGTTGCGGATCAGGCAGTTCACGCGCTCGGTCATGCGGTCCCGCTGGTGCTCCAGGGTGGCGATCATCTCCGGTGTCGCGTCCGGGAAGTAGATCGTGCGGGGCTTGTCCAGGCAGGGCAGGATCTGTTTGATGATGCGGGTGGGAAGGCCCGCGTCGAGCAGCCCGCGGATCTGCAGGACCCGGTCCACGAAGCGCTCGTCGTATGCGCGGTAGCCGTTCGCGGAGCGCTCGGCCATGATCAGGCCCTGCTCCTCGTAGTAGCGCAGCAGTCGCCGGGGTGTGCCGGTGCGCTCCGACAGCTCTCCGATCCGCATCTGATCGACCTCGCAGCCTCTCGCTTGACCTTCACATCAATGTGAGGGTTCGAGCATACGGGCATGAGCAACGACACCACACAACACGTGGGTTCCCGGGGCGGATCCGGGACCCGGAAGCTGCCCATCGCCGCCCTCCTGGCCCTCGCCACCGCCGTCTTCATCACCAGCCTCACCGAGACCCTGCCCGCCGGGCTGCTGCCCGCGATGAGCGCCGACCTGGGCGTCGGCGAGTCCGCGATGGGCCAGACGGTCACCGTCTACGCGATCGGCACCGCGCTCACCGCGATCCCGCTGACCGCGGCCACCGCGGGGTGGCGGCGCAAGCGGCTGCTGCTGACCGCGATGACCGGCTTCGCCGTCGCCAACACCGTCACGGCGGTCTCCGGCAACTACCCGCTGACCATGGTGGCCCGGTTCGTCGCGGGTGTGGCGGCCGGTCTCGCCTGGGCGCTGCTCGCCGGATACGCCCGCCGCCTGGCACCGGTCCAGCTGCAGGGCAAGGCGATCGCGATCGCCATGGCCGGCATCCCCGTCGCCCTCTCGCTCGGCGTGCCCGCAGGGACCTTCCTGGGCAAGGCGCTCGGCTGGCGCGTCGCGTTCCTGCTGATGACCGTGCTCACCGTCGTACTGCTCGGCTGGATCACCGTGTCCGTGCCCGACCACCCCGGACAGCGGCGCGATGTCCGCACCCCGGTCCTCTCGACCCTGCGCATCCCCGGCGTGACGCCGGTCCTGGCCGTCACGCTGGTCTTCGTCCTGGCCCACACGATCCTCTACACCTACGTCGCCACGTTCCTCGACCACCTCGGCATGGGCGGCTCCACCGACCTCGTCCTGCTCGTCTTCGGCGCCGCCTCCCTGCTGAGCATCTGGATCGTGGGCGCCCACATCCACCGCAGGCTCCGTACGCTCACCATCGCGAGCGCCCTGCTGGTCGCCGTGGCCGCCGGGCTCCTCGCGGTGCTCGCCGAAAGCCCCGCCCTCGTCTACGTGGCGGTGACGCTGTGGGGGCTCGGCTGGGGCGGCGCTCCCACGCTCCTGCAGACCGCCGCCGGCGACGCGGGCGGCGATGCGGCGGACGCCGCGCAGGCCATGCTCGTCACCCTCTGGAACGCGGCCATGGCGGGCGGCGGCGTCGTAGGCGGCATCCTCCTCGGACAGTTCGGCCCGGAGTCCTTCCCCTGGAGCGTCCTCACCCTGCTCGTACCGGTGCTCGTGGTGGTGGCCGCCGCCCGCAGGCACGGCTTCCCCGCCCGGCGCGCGGCGGCGCAATCCGGACCCGGGGCGGCGCCAGAACTCGCCGAGTACGCAAAGGAGTTCACATCCGCTTCGCCCCGGCCTTGATGGCCTCCCGGATGCGCGTGTACGTGCCGCAGCGGCAGATGTTGCGGATCTCGTCCAGGTCGCCGTCGCTGATCTCACGACCGGCGTCGGCGGCCTGCCGCACCTTGGCGACCGCGGCCATGATCTGCCCTGGCTGGCAGTACCCGCACTGCGACACGTCGAGCTCCAGCCAGGCCTCCTGCATGGGGTGCAGTTCCTTGCCGACCGTGCCGGGCAGGCCCTCGATCGTGGTGATCTCGTCGTCGGAGCCTATCTTCGACACCGGCACCGAACAGGGGTTGAACGCCTTGCCGTTGATGTGCGACGTACAGGACTGGCAGACACCGAGACCGCAGCCGTACTTGGGTCCCGTGACGCCGAGCAGATCGCGCAGGACCCACAGGAGGCGTACGTCGTCCTCGGCCTCGACGGTGATCCGCTCGCCGTTGAGCTTGAAGGTGTGGCTTGGCACGGAGGGCTCCTCAGTAGGCGCGGTCGAGACCGTCGGTCGGGGACTGCGGGGTTGACGGCTCGAGCGGCAGCGGTTCGAAGCTGAGCGTGCCGTGGTTGATCGGGAAGCTGGTCGGCAGCGTCCCGGTGGCGCGTGCGTAGGCGCAGGCGATCGCGGCGAACGCGGGCGCGACGCCCAACTCGCCTGCTCCGGCGGGCTTGTCGCCGGTGCCGGGCATCACGACGACCCGAAGTTCGGGCGGGGTGTTCCACTGCCGGGTGTAGAAGTAGTTGTCCCAGCTGCCCTCCAGCGGGATGCCGTCCTTGATGTGCAGGCTTGAGGTGAGCGCCATGGCCAGGGCGTCGTTCATGCCGCCCATCATCTGGGCCTCCAGGCCACGGGGGTTGATGGCGAATCCCGCGTCCACGACCATCAGGGCCTTGGTGACGCGCGGTCCGGTGACTCCGTCCCTGACCTTCCGGTTCACCGTCTCGGGCCGGCAGTCGATCTCGACGAGCGCGGCGACCGCTCCCCGGTACTCGGAGTGCAGCGCGATGCCCTGCGCGATCCCGGCGGGAAGCGACTTGCCCCACTCGCCCTCCTCAACCGCCTTGTCCAGTACGGCCCGCAGCCGCTTGTCCTTGAGGAACTCGCGGCGGAACTCCACGGGATCCTTGCCGAGCTTCGCCGCGAGCAGGTCGACGACCAGCTCCCTCGCGCACGCCACGTTCGGCGAGTAGATGTTGCGCATGCTGCCCGTGTTGAACTTCAGCGGCACCTCGTTGAGGAGCTGCGTGGTCACCCCGAAGTTGTACGGAGTGGACTGGGTCAGCTGGAAGATGGTCTCGGCGAACGTCAGATTGCCCGCCACCGGAAGCTTCGCGGCCGTCGACGTGATCATCTCGCCCAGGCCGTGCCCGAAGTCGGTCTCTGAACTGGTGTGCCGCTGCTCGTAGCTGAGCACATTGCCGAGCCCGTACGTCGCGCGGACCCGCGAGACACACATCGGATGCGTGCGCCCCTGCCGGAAGTTGTCCGTACGGGACCACGACAGCTTGACCGGCTTGCCCATCTTCTGCGAGATCTCGGCGGCTTCGGCGGCCACGTCGTGGAAGAGATGCCGCCCGAACGAGCCGCCGCCCTCGATCACATGCACGGTGACCGCCTTCTGGGGCAGCCCCAGCCGCGTGGCGATGTCCCGCTGGGCGACGATCGGCACCTTGAGGCTCGACCAGATCTCGGCCCGGTCGGCGCGCACGTCCGCGATCGCGTTGTCGGGCTCCAGCGGGCTGTTGCTGGCGAACGCGAAGGTGAACTCGGCGTCGACCTTCTTGGTGAGCAGCGGCGGTATCACCATCGGCAGCGCCGCCTTCTTGAGCTTGGCGAGGACGGTGCCGTCCGACTCCCCGTCGACGGTGCCACGGCCCCAGGTCACCTTCAGCGCCCGCAGCGCGTCGATGCACTGGCCGAACGTCTCGCCGCGCACCGCCACACCGTGCTCGACGGTCACGACATCGGTGATGCCCGGCATGTCCCGCACCGCGTCGGCGTTCTCGACGGACACGACCGTGCCGTTGATCGTCGGCGGCCTGCGCACCATCGTCGGCTTGGCGTCCGGGACCTGCATGTCCATCCCGAACGTCTTCCGCCCGGTCACGGCGGCCAGCGCGTCGACGCGGTTCTGCGGGGTGCCGAGGACGGTGAACTCGGAGGGGTCCTTCAGCCGGGCCGATGCCTGGACGACATGCGTGCTGGCCGCTGCCTTCGCGAGCGATCCGTACGTGGCGCTCTTCTCGGCGCCGTACGCGATGACGCCTTCCTTGGTGGTGAGTTCGGACGCGGCGACGCCCCACTGCCCGGCGGCCGTGGCGACGAGCCGCTGCCGGGCCACGGCCGCCGCGACGCGCACCGGGCGGTACATGCTGCGCATCGAGTTCGAGCCGCCGGTCATCTGGTTCATCAGGAGTTCCGGGCGGGCGTCGGCCATCGTCACCTTGACCTTGCCGATGGGCAGGTCCATCTCCTCGGCGATCATCATGGCGACCGCCGTGGTCATGCCCTGGCCCACCTCCGCGCGCGGCACCGCGAAGGACGCGGTGCCGTCGGTGTGCACCTGGACGGCGATCAGGCCCGCGGTGGGCGCCGCCGCCAGGTTCTGCAGATCGCCGAGGTCGAGGAGGTTCTCGGGCTGCGGCGGCGAAGGCACCACGGCCTCGGCGCTCTCGCCGGCCGAGTCGACGCCGAACCGTACGCCGACGGCCAGCGTGGGCGCGGCGAGCAGATAGGCGAGCACCCTGCGGCGGCCGGGCCCCTCGGACCCGTCTGGCCCATGCGGTTCAGCCTCCGCATCCTGTGCCGAACGGCGCTGTGCTGCCATGGGTGCTCCTCCCGGGAACGTGAACGATCAGCCGGGGGAGCCTATGGCGCGGCGGCGGGGGCCGCAGGCAGCGGGCGAAAAATCCACAGGGCCACCACAGGAATTGACCGGAAGTCAGCTCAGCGGCACGTTCAGCGGCCCGTCGAGAGGGGGCCCGTCGAGAGGGGGCGCGTCGAGAAGGGGCGTGACGAGGAGTCCGGTCAGGAGCGCGTCCGTCGCGGGCCCGAAGAGTCGTTCCCCCTCGGAGACGGACTCCAGGCCGGTGACGAGGGCGATGCATATGTCGGCGGCCTCGGCCGGTTCCACCGTCGCGGGGGTCCCCGCCTCGCCGAACAGGCCGATGAGCAGGCGGCGCAGCGAGCCGGTGAAGTCGTGGCAGATGTCGCCGAACAGGCGGGCCTTGTGGTCGAGGAGTTCGGCGGAGTGCGGAGAGTCCCCGGCCAGGCGAAGGACCAGGTCGAGCTTGGCCGCGAGGACGCCCCGGATGCGTTCGGCCTGCGCGGCGTCCGGGTCGCCCGCCGCCCGCTCGGCCCGCTCCAGCGCCTGGGTGTGCAGGCGCCGGGCGAGCTTGCGGAAGGCGTCGTCCTTGTTGCGTACGTACTGGTAGACCGCTGACCGGGACACGCCCATGGTGGTGGCGATGTCGTCCATCGTGGTGCGCCGTACGCCGTACCTGGTGAGGCAGTCGTAGGCGGCGTCGAGGACCTCGTCGAGCCGGTCGGTGCCCATCGGGGTCAGGCCAGCTTCTTCAGGAGTTCGGTGGCCAGCGGGGCGGCGGACGCCGGGTTCTGGCCGGTGACCAGGTTGCGGTCGACGACGATCTTCGGGGCCCACGGCTCGCCCTCCTGGAAGTCGGCGCCCGCCACGACCAGGCGGTCCTGGAGCAGCCACTTGGCCTTGTCGGCGAACCCGGACTGGGTCTCCTCGACGTTGGTGAAGCCGGTCAGCTCGTACCCCGCGAAGGCGTTGGAGCCGTCGGCCTTCGTCGCGGCGAGCAGCGCGGCCGGACCGTGGCAGACCACGCCGAGCGGCTTGCCCGACTCCAGGGCGAGGGTGAGGAGCCTGCCCGAGTCGGCGTTGACGGCGAGGTCCTCCATGGGGCCGTGGCCGCCGGGGTAGAAGACCGCGGCGTAGTCGGCCAGGTCGACCTCGTCGATCTTGATGGGGTGGTTCAGCTCGTCGATCGATTCGAGGGTGGCGGCGACCTTGTCGGCGCCTTCCTGGCCGCCGTTGAACTCGGGCGCCAGGCTTGCCCGGTCCACGGGCGGGACGACACCGCCCGGCGTCGCGACGACGATCTCGTGGCCCGCGGCCTTGAACGCCTCGTACGGGGCGACGGCCTCCTCGGCCCAGAAGCCGGTCGGGTGCTGGGTGCCGTCGGCCAGGGTCCAGTGGTGGGCGCCGGTCAGGACGAACAGGATCTTGGACATGTGTCTCTCCGAGGCTTCCGAGGCTGGAGTACCTGACGTTCCGTGCTCAGAACGTCAGTGCGTTGATGCCTCGAAGGTAGGTCCGCCGCCCCAAGGAAATCCAATAGGCTGAGCCATATGGGAGATCAGGATTCCGATGGATCGCCGGGAGCGGCGCAGCCGACGAGTGCCGCGGGCGGTCCGCTGGACCTGAATCTGCTGCGTACGTTCCTTGCGGTGTACCGGTCGGGCTCCTTCACGTCCGCCGCGCGCCTGCTCGGCCTCTCGCAGCCCACCGTCACCACCCAGATCCGCGCCCTGGAGCGGCAGGTCGACCGGGAGCTGTTCGAGCGGCTGCCGCGCGGCGTCGCCCCCGCGCCGTTCGCGGACGCGCTCGCCGCCGGCATCGTCGATCCCCTCGACGCCCTTGCGGCGGTCACCGGTCACGGCGGCCCCCTCGACGGCGCCCCTGCCGGGCCCGTCCCTCTGGCGGGCCCGGCCGAGATGCTCTGCCACTGCGCGCTGCCCGCCCTCGCACCGCTGGTCGAGAAGGGCGTCCGGCTGCGGGTCAGCACCGGCCTGACCGATCCGCTCCTGGACGAGCTGCGCGCAGGACGCCATGACCTGGTGATCGCCACGGCCCGGCCCCGCGGCCGTTCCCTGCACGCCGTGCCGCTGGCCGACGAGGAGTTCGTCCTGGTCGCCGCGGAGCCGTGGGCCGAGCGGATCGGCGGCCCCGACCGGATCGCCGCCGAAGGGCCCGCCGTGCTGCACGGCGTCCCGCTCGTCACCTACGCCGAGGACCTGCCGATCGCCCGCCGCTACTGGCGGCACGTCTTCGGCAAGCGCCTGACCCGCGAGGCCTCCGTCACCGTGCCCGACCTGCGCGGCGTGCTCTCCGCCGTGATCGCGGGCGCGGGCTTCTCCGTGCTGCCCCGCTATCTGTGCCGCGACGCGCTGGCCGCGGGCAGCCTCGTCCTGCTGCACGATCCGCAGGACGCCCCGATCAACACCGGCTATCTGGTCCAGCGCCCGGGGTCCGCGGACAACCCGCATGTCGCGCTGGTCCGCGACCAGCTGATCAAGGCCGCCCGCGCCTGGTAGCCGCGGTCCCGCTCACCCGGCGGCCGCCTCCTCGGTGATCCGCTCCCACTGGGCGCCCATGGCGGCGGCGAGCGCCTGCGCGGCCGACAGCGGACGCACCATCACCGTGAACTCGTCGATCAGACCGTTCTCGTCGAGGTGGAGGAAGTCGCAGCCACTGATCTCGCGGTCGCCGACGCGGGCTTCGAAGACGAGCGCGGAATCGCGGCCCCCGGCGTCATTGATCTCGCGTACGTAGCGGAAGTCCTCGAAGACGCGCGTGACGCCGCGCAGGATCGCCGCCGTGGTCGCCTTGCCGGGGTAAGGGCGGAACACGACCGGGCTGCTGAAGACGACGTCATCGGCCAGGAGCGCCTCGATGGCCGCGTGATCGCCCGCCTCGACGGCCTTGCGGAATGCCTGCATGCCACACCTCACTGCTCGGAAGGACTCGGAAGACCCGGGAGGGCCTTGATAGTCAATTTGTTGAGTAGGTGCGTGGGAGACTAATCACATCGGTGTACGGTGTCCAGATGTCTCTGAAGTACGCGGTCCTGGCGGCGCTCCTGGAAGGCGAGTCGTCCGGCTACGACCTGGCCAAGGTCTTCGACGTGTCCGTGGGGAACTTCTGGTCGGCCACGCCTCAGCAGCTCTACCGCGAGCTGGAGCGCCTGGACGGCGAGGGCCTGATCGAGGCGCGCGTGGTGCAGCAGGAACGCAGGCCGAACAAGCGGATGTTCACGCTCACCGACACGGGCCGCCGCGCACTGCACGCCTTCGCGGCCGAGCCGCCGCGCCCGACCGCCATCCGCGACGAGCTCCTGGTCAAGATCCAGGCCATGGACGGGGGAGACCCGGACGCCACCCGGGCGCTCCTGGAGGAGCGCGTGACGTGGTCGCGGGGCAAGCTCGCCGGCTATGAACGGCAGCGCGAACGCCTCCTCGCCGGACGTGACGAGGAGGCGTTTCTGCGCGACGCCGAGCGCGTCGGCCCCTACCTCACGCTGATGCGCGGCCGCGCCTTCGAGGAGGAGAACCTGCGCTGGTGCGAGCGGGCCCTGGAGATCCTGGCCCGCCGCGAGGCGTCGCCCTACCCGGCGGCGTACACGTCCTCGACGTAACGCCCCGCCCCGATCAGCTCGTCGAGCCACTTCTCCGAGTCCTCGGCCGTGGCCCCCGGTGTGCGGTCCCGGTGGAGGGTGCGGAAGGCGTCGCGTACGCCGGGCGCCATCCGGGAGCCGTCGCCGCAGACGTAGACACGGGCGCAGGCGGCCAGCAGCTCCCACACCTCGTCGGCCTCGGCGGCGATGCGGTGCTGGACGAAGGTGACCCCGTCCACCGGTGCCTCGCTGAACGCGGGCCGCAGCGAGACCGCCCCCGCTGCCTCTGCGGCGCGCAGCTCATCGGCGTGCAGGAAGTCGGCGTCCGGCCGGTCGCAGCCGAAGTAGCAGAGCGCGGGCGGTAGTTGGGAACCCGAGGCCAGCAGCGCGGCGCGGTCCGCGACCGCACCCCGGAAGGGCGCGAGACCGGTGCCGGCGGCGACCATGATGACCGGCGCCGTGTCTGCTCCGTCCCCGTGATCGATACGGAAGGCCTCGCGGCACGGCTGGACACGGGCGAGGACCGTGTCGCCCGGCCGCAGGCCGACCAGATGGCCGGAGCCCGTCCCCCGGTAGAGGCGGCCGCTCCCGGAGCGGGCGGGCGCCTGCAGCAGGGAGACCATCAGATCCACCTGGCCGGGCCGGACCGCGGGCGACGAGGACACCGAGTAGTGGCGCGGACGCAGCGGCGTGAGCACCTCCAGAAGCGTCGGCCAGTCCAGGGCGCCGCGCAACGCCGGGTGCGCCTCGACCACTTCGAGCAGCGTGCGCCCGTCGGCGGCCCGCGCATCGGCATCGTCGGCCAGGGCGGCAAGGGCCGCACGCTCCGGCGGGCACGGATTGGCGGCGGCGAGCGCGGCCAGCTGCCCGGCGGTCGGACGCTCCTGCAACTCGACGTGCCGGGCCATGAGTTGGCGGACCGTCAGCGGACGGTCCACGGCGATACCGTCACGGCGCGGGCGGCCCGCGCGGATGTCGAGGACGGCGTCCAGGTCCAACCCGAGTGCCCCGGCGGCCCGTTCGACCGATGCCGGGTCCTGGACGGGCAGCACGGTGAGATGGTCGCCGGTGCGGTAGGTCACGCCGTCGGGCAGCGCGAGCCGCAGGAACCGCTTGACGCGGGGGTGGCCGGGCGCGGTGAGGTCGTACGCCTCCGTCACGGTCATCGGGGCGAGCCCGTGGCGCGCGGCAAGGGCGTCCAGCGGGCCGCCGGTCAGCTCACGGACCTCGTACGCGTCCTGGTACGCGCCCGAGGCGTGATCCGCTTCCGCTTCCGCCGCGTCCGGGTCGCCGTACCGCTCCAGCAGCGCGGTGCGCAGCCGGGCCGTGAAGTCCCGTACCGCTCCGCCGAGATCGCCCGACGCGTCGGCCGCCGTACGGTCGAGCAGCCGGGTGCCGCCAAGCTCCGCGAGCCGCTCGTCGAAGCGGGTCGGGACGTGCTGGTAGGTGGCGGCCCAGTTGCGGTCGCCCACGCCGAGCACCGCGTACGTGACGTTCTCGGCGGTGGCCGCGGGCGCGCCGTCCAGCCAGGAGGCGAAGGCCGCCGCGTCGTCGGTGGGGCGGCCGTTGTAGGAGGCCGCGGTGATGACGACCGGGCGGTCGACGGGCAGCGCCCCCGCGTAGGCGTCCAGCGGCGCGACCTCCGTCTCGCAGCCCACCGAGGCGGCCTCGTCTGCGAGTTGGGCCGCGAAGTCCCGGCAGGTGCCGTAGTTGCTGCCGTGCAGGAACAGCGCGCGGGTACCGGCGCGAACCCGGGAGGGCAGCGCCACCGCGTCGGTCTCGGCGGCAGCCGCGGGGCGGGCGGCCGTGCCCGGCAGCTCACCGTGCACGCGGTCGGCCGCGGTGCGGGGCGTGAGGGTGAGCGTGAAGCCATCGGGCTTGAGGGTGAGCGTCTCCTTGACGGTCAGCCGGTAGTCGGCGTGGTCGTGCAGCCGGTAGCGGTGGACCAGCATGGCGAGCAGCATCGTCGCCTCGTGCAGCGCGAACTGCCGCCCGATGCAGGCCCGTTCACCCGTGCCGAACGGCTTGAACGCATGCGGGGAGCGAGCCGCCTCCGCCTCCGGGGTGAAGCGCGAGGGGTCGAACAGCTCCGGGTTGTCGCCCCACACCGGCTGCCGGTGCAGCATCGGCGTCAGGACCGTGACGCCCTGCCCTGCGCGCAGCGGGATGCGGCCGCCGAGCAGGGTGTCCTCGCGGGCGTGGCGGCCGAACGCGGCGGCCGTCGGCCACAGTCGCAGCGCTTCGTTGAGCACCTGACGGGTGTAGGTGAGCCGCCCCACCTCGTCGAACGTCGGCTCGGGATCGGCGGTGTCCCCCCAGAGCGCGTCGACCTCGCGGCGCACGAGCCGCAGCACGGCGGGGTGCTTGGTCAGGTAGTACAGGGCGAAGGACATCGCGCCCGACGTCGTCTCGTGCCCCGCGATCAGGAACGTGATCACCTGGTTGCGGATGTTGGCGGTGCTCAGCTTTCCGCCGTCGCCGGGATGCCGGGCGGTGAGCATCAGGCCGAGCAGATCCTCGGCGGAATCGGCCGTGCCGGGTGCGCCGGCGCGCGCGGAGACGACCTCGTCGACCACCTGCGCCAGATAGTCGGCGTCGGCCCGGAACGCCGCGTCGGCCGCCGAGTGGTCACTGCCCGGCGTACGGCTCAGACGCGTCATGCTCCACTCCAGGCAGCGCACCATGGAGTAGATGAAGGGATGCGGCTCGGCCCGCTCGAAGGACCCGAAGTCATAGCCGAACCCGGCAAGGCCGATGGTGTCCAGCGTCATCCGGGTCATGTCGCCGGGCACGTCCACGGGCCGCCCGTCGCGGGCGCCGCGGTCCCACGACTCGATGAGCCGGTGGGCGACGCGCAGCATGACCGGGTGGTAGGTCCGCATCGAGCCCAGCGCGAACGCGGGCATCAGGATGTCGTGCGCGCGGGCCCAGTCGGGCTCGTCGTTGTACGCGGTGAACAGGCCGTCCGCGGTGAACTCGCGCACGTTCTCCAGGGCGGGTCCGACATGCTTGGCGAACCGCTGCTCGTCGGCGAGTTCGGTGACGAGGTCGAGATCGCCGACGAACAGGGCGTCCCTGCCGTGCAGCCGCCGCCGCACCACCGGGCCGTGCCGCCGGGCCAGCTCCATGGCCTGCTGCAGCGGGGCGGCCCCAGGGCCGGTCGCGGAGATGTCGATCAGCGGGATGCCGTCGACGTCGTCGATCGTGTGCCCGGGTGCGGACAGGTCCGGGAGCGCTGCGGTGGGCGCGGGTGTGGGGGGCATGGCGCGACAACTGCCTTTCGCCGTACGGAAGTCACTGCCCCCAGCTTGATCGTTCTTACCCCCGGGTCAGTACCGCGCCACTACATGATTGTGTAGTGCCGTGAGCCGCCACGCACTTGACTGCCCAGAAGGAGCCGCGCATGGACTCCGTGCTGTGGCGCAACCGCGCCATGACCCTGTTCGACCGCATCCCGATGCCGGTCGCCGTGTGCGACGCCGACGGGGCGATCATCCTGGCCAACCCGGCGATGGCGGCGGAGTGGGGCAGCGCGCCCGGCGCCCTGCGCGACCGCAACGTACTGGAACTGTTCCGCCCCGAGGAGAAGACCCAGGTCGTGCGGATCGTCGAGGCGCTGCGCCTTGGCCGCCGCTCCCGCTACCCCGTCGCCGTGCGCTGGGAGGCCGCAGACGGGGTGCGCCGCCACGGCGAGCTGACGGCGGAGCCGGTGAGCGACACCGCCGACGAGGTCCCCGGGCTGCTCGTACTGCTCCGCGTCCTGGGCGAGGACACCGCCCCCGCCGCGCCGGAGACGACGGCTGCGGCCACCCCGTCCGAGGCCCGCATCCTGGCCCTGCTCGCCACGGGCGCCACGACGGAAAGGGCGGCCCGCGAAACGGGCCTCACCCGCGACGGCGTCACCTACCACCTGCGCCGCCTGACCGAGCGCTGGGGCGCGTCGAACCGGACGGAGCTGGTCGCGCGGGCGTACGCGCTGGGGGTGCTGGTTCCGGGGGAGTGGCCGCCGAAGGCGGCGGCAGCGGCGACCGGGGGTCAACCGATCGGTTGACCCGGCCGTCCCCCGTCGGGGCGGGCGAAGGCGGCTCCTAGGTCGACCAGGTCGGGCCGGATCCGGACCCAGGATGGATGTCAGAGCGGGAACGCAGAGCTTCCCGAGCTTCCCCGGTCCATCCGGCCGGTCCCCCCCGGTCCATCCGGCCGGTCCATTCGAAGGAGCCCACCATGAAGAAGATGTCGCTGCGTACCCGCGTCCTCACCGGCACCGTTGCCGCCGCCGCCCTCTCCGCCGGCACGTTCGGAGCCGTCTCCGCCAACGCCGCCACGCCGGCCGCCCCCGCCGCGGCCAAGGCCGACACCGCCGGCAAGAACGTCACGCAGACTTCCCACCTGACGATCGACGCCGCCACCGAGGCCGCGCAGGCCACGCTGGACGCTGCCGAGAAGGAGAACCAGCGCGTCTCCGTCGCCGTCGTGGACCGCAACGGCAACACCATCCTGACGCTGCGCGGCGACGGCGCGGGCCCGCAGTCCTACGAGGCGGCCGAGAAGAAGGCGTTCACCGCCGTCTCCTGGAACGCGCCGACCTCCGAGCTGACCAAGCGCCTCGACAAGGCCCCCACGCTGAAGGACATCCCCGGCACCCTCTTCCTCGCGGGCGGCGCCCCCGTCGCCGACAAGGGCGCCCCGATCGCGGGCATCGGTGTCGCGGGCGCTCCCTCCGGCGACCTGGACGAGAAGTTCGCCCAGGCCGGCGTCGCCGCCCTGGCCAAGTAGCCGCGGCCCTGTACCCCGGCGGCACCCGCCCCCCCCCCGACCGGTGCCGCCGGCCGTATCGGAAGTAAGCCCATAACCCCAAACGGAA
>NZ_JBHYIG010000063.1:0-35766 GCF_042740015.1 Streptomyces sp. NPDC059037 | reverse complement strand
CACTATAGTATTTCTTTCCGGTTTCCCTTGTTGTTTATGGTTTTGTCGAGGGGTTTGTGGGTTTGTTTTTTTTTTTTATCACACATATTTGGGGGGCGGGGGGCCCGCGCGCGCCGCACCTCAACGTTGGTGAATGGGGGGAAGGGTGAGGCCCCCGTCCTCGCAGGTGGACAGCTTTCCGGAGGCAGGTCTCAACGGGGTGACCGGAGTGCCGACCTCGAGGGAGAGGCTGGGCGCATGCTGTCTCGGCGCGCAGCCTCGGCCTCACTCGCTGGGAATGTCCGCTTTTGCGCGGATGAGTGTCTCCCTGCTGACAATGACGATGCGTTCATAGTCGGCGCGTGCGGCGTCCGCGGGCAGCTCGCTCTCGAGCGCCGCTGTGGCCTCTGTCCCGATCACAGCGAAGTTGCCGTCGCTGAGCTCGAAGATGTCGGGGCAGGTGTCGCCGGTGAGACTTCCGCGGTCGCGTGGAGACGCACCGATGCGGCGCACGATCTTCAAGGGGGATCCCGGTCCTTAGGGTCGGAGAGGGTAACAGCGGGTAAATCTAGCCCCCCGTAGCGCAGGTCCCCTCACGCCACCCGCATTACGTGCGCACCTCATCCAATTACGCGCGCACCTCATCCAACTGGCCCTACGAGACGGGTGGTTGGTCCTCAGGTGGCGGTTGCCCGATCACCCAATATTCGTCGGACTCGGATTCGTCCAGGTCATGGATGATGGCGTCCGTCATGTGTCCCACCTTGGCCTCGTCGGACGAGTCCTTCAGGCTGGCCCGCTGGTGACGGGTGGCGTGCCAGTACTGCTGGAAGATGGGGTTGGCGCACATCACGCGAAGGTGACCGTGCAGCTCTTCCCAGTTGACGACACCGATGCGATACGCCAGCAGGGCGTTGGTGTAGAGCGCGTTGGCGAACAGGAACTGCCGCTGCTGAGCGGGCGAGTCCGCCTCCGCGATGCTGAAGACGGCGGCCAGATCGGGATCGTCGATCGCCTTGCGCAGCAGGTAGAGCTGGAGTTCCTGCTGTTCCGCCATCATGGTGCGGCGCCAGTCGGCCCGCTCCGCGCGGTCGACCTGTATGCGGAGTTCCGCATAGCGTCGCTGCTGCGCGGCGAGCAGGGCGAAGGCCCCCGCCGCGAACGCGAGTCCAGCCCCGGTGGCGGAACCCAGTCCCCGTATGCCAAAAATCTGTGTGGCCATGTCAACCCCCGAATCAGGCGACCGTCCGCCGGTCGTCGGGTGCGGGTCGACAGGGAGCGGACCGGCGAGCGGTGGGCGGCGCGCTTGCCGTCTCCCAGGGTGCCGAGCGGCGCTGATCGGCAGGGAGGCGGAGAGGAGGCGCACAGGAGGATGCGGTGGCCGCGCGTCCCGACGCCGTGCCCAATGTGTGCCCCGCGAGCGCCGCTAACAATCGTTCACTTCGCGGCGCTTCTACGCGCACATATCCTGGGGCCGTCTTCATTCGTCGTACGAGATCCGGAGCGCCGATTCGGAGCGCGGGATTCGGGCGCTGAGCGCGGACGCCGGCAAGCGCCGGTACGGGCGCCGAGCGCCGGGTGCGGGCGCCGATGAGTGCGGGACGCCGACATGAACGTACCGATGCGAGAGGTCGCACGTGAGCAAGCAGCAGATCCCGGTCATCGTCCTCACCGGCTTTCTGGGCTCCGGCAAGACGACCCTGCTCAACCATCTGCTGCACCGCAGCGGAGGGAGCCGTATCGGGGCGATCGTCAATGACTTCGGGTCCATCGAGATCGATGCCATGGCGGTCGCCGGGCAGCTCGGTGATTCCACCGTCTCGCTCGGCAACGGGTGCCTGTGCTGTGCCGTGGACGCCAGTGAGCTCGACGTCTATCTGGAGAAGCTTGCTCAGCCGTCCGCCCGGATCGACGTCATCGTCATCGAGGCCAGCGGGCTCGCCGAGCCGCAGGAGCTGGTGAAGATGGTGCTCGCCAGCGAGAATCCGCACATCGTGTACGGGGGGCTCGTCGAGGTCGTCGATGCCGCCGAGTTCGACTCCACCAGGGAGCGGCATCCCGAAGTCGACCGGCATCTGGGGATCGCCGATCTTGTCGTCGTCAACAAGGCCGACCGGGTGCCCGAGGCGGAGCGGGAGCGGATTCTCGGTGCCGTCCGGGGTTTCACCGATCGTGCCGCCGTCGTCCCCGCCTCGTACGGGCGCGTCGACGTGGAGCTGCTCCTCGACCGCAGGCCCGTGGGGGAGCGGATCGGGCAGCTGTCCTTCGACGATCTGCACTCCGATCTGCGCTCCGATTCGCACTCCCCTGAGCAGGACGGGGGCGATCTCCACGGTCACCACGATCACTTGCACTCCGCCTACGAAAGCCTCTCCTTCGTCTCCGAAGTGCCGCTGGCTCCCCGCCCCTTGATGGCTCTCCTGGACAGCAGGCCGGAGGGGCTCTACCGCATCAAGGGGTACGTCGATTTCGGCGCCGCCGATCCGCGCAACAAGTACGCCGTGCACGCCGTGGGGCGGTTTCTGCGTTTCTACCCCGAGCCGTGGGCCGCGGGTGAGGTCCGGCTCACACAGCTCGTGCTCATCGGGTCCGGCGTCGACGTACCCGCTCTGGAGAAGGAGCTTGAGGCGTGTCGTGAGTACGCCCCACAGGCCGGTGCCGATGAGCACAGCATGTGGGGCGTACTGCGGTACGTGCAGGAACCGCAGGGCGACTGACCTCACCAGACCTGACTACACCGGGCCCGCCACCGCCGCCACCGGCTTCGCCAGCGACACCCCCGAGCCGTCTCGGCGCGGGTCGATCTCCGGCAGCTCGGCCGGCAGGCCGGTGCGCTGGGCCGCGAGCGGTGGCGTCGGGCCCGCCCACGCGAAGCTCAGGCAGTCCTCGCCCTTCAGGAAGCGCTGGACGCGCACGCCTCCCGTGGCCCGGCCCTTGCGGGGGTACTGGTCGAACGGCGTGACCTTGGCCGTCGTCTGCACCGAGTCGTCGAGCGTGCCGCGCGAGCCCGCCACCGTGAAGACCACGGCGTCCACGGCGGGATCCACCGCCACGAAGGAGATGACCTTGACGCCCTCCGCGAGCTTGATGCCCGCCATGCCGCCCGCCGGGCGGCCCTGCGGACGGACCTGCGAGGCCTGGTAGCGAAGCAGTTGGGCGTCGTCCGTGATGAAGACGAGGTCCTCCTCGCCCGTGCGCAGCTCGGCCGCGCCGACGATCCGGTCACCGTCCTTGAGGGTGATGACCTCCAGCTCGTCCTTGTTGGACGGATAGTCCGGGACCACCCGCTTGACCACGCCCTGTTCGGTGCCGAGGGCGAGGCCGGGCGAGGACTCGTCCAGGGTCATCAGGCAGATCAGCTTCTCGTCCGCCTCCAGGGAGAGCAGCTCCGAAACCGGCGCGCCCCCGGAGAGGTTGGGTGCCGAAGCCGTCTCGGGAAGCTGCGGGAGGTCCACCACGGCGAGGCGCAGCAGCCGTCCCCCGGACGTCACCGCGCCCACCTCGCCGCGCGCGGTCGCCGGCACGGCCGAGACGATCACGTCGTGCTTGACGCGCTTGGTGTCGCCGTCCGTGAAGGGCTCGCCATTGGCCGTACGGGCGAGGAGGCCGGTCGAGGAGAGCAGTACGCGGCACGGGTCGTCCGCGACCTGCAGGGACACCGTGGGGGCGGGCGTGCCCGCCGACTCCAGGAGGACCGTGCGCCGGTCCGTGCCGAACTTCTTGGCCACGGCGGCCAGTTCGGAGGAGACCAGCTTGCGCAGCTCGGCGTCCGACTCCAGGATGCGGGTCAGCTCCTCGATCTCGGCCTTGAGCTTGTCGCGCTCGGACTCCAGCTCGATGCGGTCGTACTTCGTGAGGCGGCGCAGTGGAGTGTCGAGGATGTACTGCGTCTGGATCTCGCTCAGCGAGAAGTGCTCCATCAGGCGCTCCTTGGCCTGCGCGGAGTTCTCACTGGAGCGGATGAGGCGGATGACCTCGTCGATGTCCAGGAGGGCGACGAGCAGGCCCTCCACCAGGTGCAGCCGGGCCTGCTTCTTGCTGCGGCGGAACTCGCTGCGGCGGCGCACCACGTTGAAGCGGTGGTCGAGATAGACCTCGAGGAGCTCCTTGAGGCCGAGCGTGAGGGGCTGGCCGTCGACGAGCGCCACGTTGTTGATGCCGAAGGACTCCTCCATCGGCGTGAGCTTGTAGAGCTGCTCCAGGACGGCCTCGGGGACGAAGCCGTTCTTGATCTCGATGACGAGACGCAGGCCGTGCGCGCGGTCGGTGAGGTCCTTGACGTCCGCGATGCCCTGCAGCTTCTTCGAGCCGACCAGGTCCTTGATCTTGGAGATGACCTTCTCGGGGCCCACCGTGAAGGGCAGTTCGGTGACGACCAGGCCCTTGCGGCGCGCCGTCACGTTCTCCACGGCGACCGTCGCGCGGATCTTGAAGGTGCCACGGCCCGCCGCGTACGCGTCCTTGATGCCGCCAAGTCCGACGATCCGGCCGCCGGTGGGCAGGTCGGGGCCCGGCACGAACTTCATCAGCGTCTCGAGGTCGGCCCCCGGGTGCCTGATCAGGTGGCGGGCGGCCGCGATCACCTCGCCCAGGTTGTGCGGCGGCATGTTCGTCGCCATGCCGACCGCGATGCCTGACGCGCCGTTGACCAGGAGGTTCGGGTACGCCGCCGGGAGGGCGACGGGCTCCATCTCCTGGCCGTCGTAGTTCGGCTCGAAGTCGACCGTGTTCTCGTCGATCGACTCCGTCATCAGGGACGTCGCGTCGGCCATCCGGCACTCGGTGTACCGCATGGCGGCCGGCGGGTCGTCGTTGCCCAGCGAACCGAAGTTGCCGTGCCCGTCCACCAGCGGAAGCCGCATGGAGAAGGGCTGGGCCATGCGCACCAGGGCGTCGTAGATCGACGCGTCGCCGTGCGGGTGCAACTTGCCCATGACCTCGCCGACGACACGGGCACACTTCACATAGCCGCGGTCGGGGCGCAGGCCCATCTCGTTCATTTGGTACACGATCCGGCGGTGCACCGGCTTCATGCCGTCGCGGGCGTCCGGCAGGGCGCGCGAGTAGATGACCGAATACGCGTACTCGAGGAAGGAGCCCTGCATCTCGTCGACGACGTCGATGTCGAGGATCTTCTCCTCGAACGAGTCGTCGGGCTGCGGGGTCTTCGTGCTGCGGCGGGCCATCGCTGCTGCGGCTCCTTCACGGTGTCTGCCAGGGCATCAACGGGATCTGACGCCGACCATTGTGGACTGTCCCACTGACAACGCCGACCACGACCCGGACTTCGGCCCCGACTACGCCGAGCGCGGAGCGGGAACTTCACAGGTTGTCGGCACGCTTGCATACAGTGGCAGGACTGGCTGAACATCCAGCTTTTCCGCGATCGAAGGGACGTACATGCCCATGGGTCACACGGCCACGGCCGAGGCCGGCTCAGGCGGCCTGACAGCGACCGAGCACCGGCTGGCCAACGGCCTGCGCGTGGTGCTCTCCGAGGACCACCTGACCCCGGTCGCCGCGGTCTGCCTCTGGTACGACGTCGGCTCGCGCCACGAGGTCAAGGGCCGTACGGGCCTCGCGCACCTCTTCGAGCACCTGATGTTCCAAGGCTCGAAGCAGGTGCCCGGCAACGGTCACTTCGAGCTGGTGCAGGGAGCCGGCGGTTCGCTGAACGGCACCACCAGCTTCGAGCGCACCAACTACTTCGAGACGATGCCCACGCACCAGCTCGAGCTGGCCCTGTGGCTGGAAGCCGACCGGATGGGCTCCCTGCTCACCACGCTCGACGACGAGTCGATGGAGAACCAGCGGGACGTCGTCAAGAACGAGCGCCGCCAGCGCTACGACAACGTCCCGTACGGCACGGCCTTCGAGAAGCTGACCGCTCTCTCGTACCCCGAGGGCCACCCGTACCACCACACCCCGATCGGCTCCATGGCCGACCTGGACGCGGCGACGCTGGAGGACGCGCGGAACTTCTTCCGTACGTACTACGCGCCCAACAACGCGGTCCTCTCCGTGGTCGGCGACATCGACCCGGAGCAGACGCTCGCCTGGGTCGAGAAGTACTTCGGGTCCATCCCCTCGCACGACGGCAAGCAGCCGCCCCGCGACGGCGCGCTGCCCGACACCATCGGCAAGGAGCTGCGCGAGGTCGTCGAGGAAGAGGTCCCGGCCCGCGCCCTGATGGCCGCCTACCGCCTCCCGGAGGACGGCACGCGCGCGTGCGACGCGGCCGACCTGGCGCTCACGGTCCTGGGCAGCGGCGAGTCGTCCCGGCTCTACAACCGGCTCGTACGCCGCGACCGCACGGCCGTGGCGGCCGGGTTCGGCCTGCTGCGCCTCGCCGGTGCCCCCTCGCTGGGCTGGCTGGACGTGAAGACGTCCGGCGATGTCGAGGTCCCCGTCATCGAGGCCGCCGTCGACGAGGAGCTCGCCCGCTTCGCGGAGGAGGGCCCCACCGCCGAGGAGATGGAGCGCGCCCAGGCACAGCTGGAGCGCGAGTGGCTCGACCGGCTCGGCACGGTCGCGGGACGCGCGGACGAACTGTGCCGGTACGCCGTCCTGTTCGGCGACCCGCAGCTCGCCCTGACCGCCGTGCAGCGGGTCCTCGACGTGACCGCCGAGGAGGTCCAGGCGGCCGCCGCGGCCCGCCTGCGCCCGGACAACCGCGCGGTGCTCGTGTACGAGCCCATCGCGGCACCTGAAGCCGCCGAAGCCACCGACGAGGACGAAGAGGAGGCGGCGCAGTGACCGAGGCCGCGACGATGCAGTTCCATCCGCAGCCCCAGGCGGGCACCGCACGGCCGTGGGCCTTCCCCGCGCCCGAGCGCTCGGCCCTGGACAACGGCCTCACGGTGCTGCGCTGCCACCGCCCCGGCCAGCAGGTCGTCGCCGTGGAGATCCACCTGGAGGCGCCGCTCGACGCCGAGCCCGCGGGCCTCGACGGTGTCGCCACGATCATGGCGAGGGCCTTCAACGAAGGCACCGACAAGCACTCCGCCGAGGAGTTCGCCGCCGAACTCGACCGCTGCGGCGCCTCGTTGGATGCGCACGCCGACCACCCCGGTGTGCGGGTGTCCCTCGAAGTCCCGGTCTCCCGGCTCCCCAAGGCGCTCGGCCTGCTCGCCGACGCCCTGCGGGCCCCCGCCTTCGCGGACAGCGAGGTCGAGCGCCTGGTGAGCAACCGCCTGGACGAGATCCCGCACGAGAGCGCCAACCCGGCGCGCCGCGCCGCCAAGGAGCTCTCCAAGCAGCTCTTCCCGGCGACCTCGCGGATGTCGCGCCCCCGCCAGGGCACCGAGGAGACGGTCGCGGCCATCGACTCGGCGGCCGTGCGCGCCTTCTACGAGAAGCACGTCCGTCCCGCCACGGCCACCGCCGTCGTCGTGGGCGACCTGACCGGCACGGACCTGGACGCCGTCCTCGCCGACACCCTCGGCGCCTGGACGGGCGGCACGGCCGAGCCGCGTCCGGTGCCCCCGGTGACCGCCGACGACACCGGCCGTGTGGTCATCGTGGACCGCCCCGGAGCCGTCCAGACGCAGCTGCTGATCGGCCGCATCGGCGCGGACCGGCACGACCGCGTCTGGCCCGCCCAGGTGCTCGGCACGTACTGCCTGGGCGGCACCCTCACCTCGCGCCTCGACCGCGTCCTGCGCGAGGAGAAGGGATACACCTACGGCGTACGGGCGTTCGCCCAGGTGTTGCGCTCGGCGCCGGACGGCACGGGCGCCGCGATGCTCGCCATCAGCGGTTCCGTGGACACGGAGTCGACGGGCCCGGCCCTCGACGACCTGTGGAAGGTGCTGCGCACCCTGGCCGCCGAAGGCCTCACGGACGCCGAGCGCGATGTCGCCGTGCAGAACCTGGTGGGGGTGGCCCCGCTCAAGTTCGAGATGGCCGCGTCCGTCGCGGCGACCCTCGCCGATCAGGTCGAGCAGCACCTGCCGGACGACTTCCAGGCGCAGCTGTACCGGCAGTTGGCCGCGACCGGCACCGTGGAGGCCACCGCCGCCGTCGTGAACGCCTTCCCGGGCGACCGGCTGGTGACGATCCTCGTCGGTGACGCCGCGCAGATCGAGGAGCCCGTCAAGGCGCTCGGCATCGGTGAAGTGAGTGTGGTCACGGGCTGAATGACGGTCACGGCCTGAGGGACAGTCAGGACATATCGGGACCCCAGTGGCGGGAATTGGCTGCTGGGGTCCTCATATGTCCGAATTGCTATGGAGGTTACGTGTCTGACCTGTGGCGTGCGCTACAAAACCTCTGATCCGTTTGGCGATGGAAAGACGCCCCGCTTAGCGTCTGGTCCGGCTGTTCGTCATGCAGTACGCCGCGTCCGCGGCACCGGACAGTCATCGCCGAGTCCCCGTACGGCGCGAGCCAGGGGAGCCGGGGACCCACATGTCCCTGGGGTGAATCGGGCACCTTGCCGCGAGGCGAGGAACCCGTAGGAGACCTTCCTGCTCCGAACCCGTCAGCTAACCCGGTAGGCGAGAAGGAAGGAAAGGATCAGCCGCTTCATGGCGTTCACCCGTGCCACCGGGAAGCACCGTCGCCCGAGCCGCCTCACGCGTACCACCGCGAACGTGGCGGGCGTCGCCGCCCTCACCACCACCGGTGTCATCGGAGGCCTCGCCGCTCCGGCGCTCGCCGCCGACGAGGCCGCCGTCGAGAAGACGGGCCTGACCCAGGCGATCTCCGTCGGCGACTCGCTCGCCGCCAGCATCGACGCCCAGGCCGCCGCCCAGCAGCAGGCCGCCGACGACGCCGCTGCCGCCAAGAAGGCCGAAGAGGCCGCCAAGAAGAAGGCCGCCGAGGCCAAGCGCAAGGCCGAGGCCGAGGCGAAGGCGAAGGCCAAGAAGGAGCGCGAGGCCAAGGAGCGCGCCGCCCGCGAGGCCGAGCGCAAGCGCCTCAACAGCTACGTCTCGCCGATCACCGGCTCGTCCATCTCCACGGGCTACCAGACCGGCGGCGCCATGTGGTCCTCCGGCAGCCACTCCGGCGTCGACTTCCACGCCGCGTCCGGCACCACGGTCCACGCGGTCGGCTCCGGCACCGTCGTCGAGGCCGGCTGGGGCGGTGCCTACGGCAACAACGTGGTCATCCAGATGAACGACGGCACGTACACGCAGTACGGCCACATGTCGTCCCTCAGCGTCACCGTCGGCCAGGCGGTCACCCCGGGCCAGCAGATAGGCCTCTCCGGCTCCACCGGCAACTCGACCGGCCCGCACCTCCACTTCGAGGCCCGCACCGGTCCGGACTACGGCTCGGACATCGACCCGGTCGCCTACCTCCGGTCGCACGGCGTCAACGTCTGATCCGCATCACCAAGAGTTCACCGAAAGCTCACCGAAAGCCCCGGCTCATCGAGAGCCGGGGCTTTCGCCGTTCCGGGCCCGCCTTTGATCGACGGCCTCCCTTTGGCCAAAAAATATCCATGGATTTCGACCCGCCGTCGGAAATTCAGACGCTCTGCAATAGAGTCGCTGAATGAGCGTCAATCGACCGCGTTTCGCGGGGATTAAGGCGGAGGTCAGGTCATGCGCATTCCTGCGCACTCGGTATGCACGGCCATCCGGGACGACATCGTCTCCGGTGTCTACGAACGGGGTGGCCGGCTCACCGAGGAACTGCTCGCGCGCCGCTACGGAGTCTCCCGCGTCCCGGTGCGCGAAGCGCTGCGCACCCTGGAGGCCGAGGGGTTCGTCGTCACGCGCAGGCACGCGGGCGCGTGCGTCGCCGAGCCGACCGAGCAGGAGGCGGCCGACCTCCTGGAGATCCGCATGCTCCTCGAACCGCTCGCCGCGGCCCGTGCCGCGCAGCGCCGCACCGAGGCCCATCTGAAGGTCCTGCGCGGCCTCGTCAGGCTCGGCCAGGAGCGTTCGAGGCGCGGTCAGAGCGAGGATCTGCGCTCGCTGGGCGGCTGGTTCCACGAGACGCTCGCCCAGTCGTCCGGCAGCCCCGGCCTCACCGCGCTGCTCACCCAGCTGCGGCACAAGATCGCCTGGATGTATGTCGTCGAGACGCCGGCCGCCCCCGCGGAGTCCTGGGCGGAGCACGCGGCGATCGTCGACGCGGTGGCGCGCGGCGACGCGGAGCGGGCCCGTGCGCTCACCGCGCAGCACACGGAGCGGGCGACGGCCGCGCACCGGCTGCGGTTCGTGACGCGGGGCGAGCGCGAGCGGGAACGCGATCGCGTGAGGGGTTCGCAACATGTCGTAAACACGGTGAGCCTGCAGAATTAACAAGGGCGCCGTATACAAAGAAGTGCTATTCGGCGGGGGATTGCGAGGCGATTGCTTCTGCTGCCCGCATTCGGTGATATCCCCTGCCTTTATTCGGTTGCGTTCGGCGGTGCTCGGGAAGCGGACGCAAATACGCCGAAGGGCCCGCCCCTGTTTTGGGCGGGCCCTTCGGCGTATGCGTGCGACAGTCGCTGTCAGACGGTCTCGGGGAGTTCATCGAGGCCATCGGCGACCAGCTTCGCCAGACGGTCGAGGGCGGCGTCCGCACCCTCGGCGTCGGAGGCGAGCACGATCTCCTCGTTGCCCTGCGCGCCCAGGCCGAGCACCGCGAGCATGGAGGCGGCGTTGACGGGGTTGCCGTCCGCCTTGGCGATCGTCACGGGGACGCCGGCGGCCGTGGCCGCGCGGACGAAGATGGAGGCGGGTCGGGCGTGAAGGCCCTCGGCCCAGCCGACGTTGACGCGGCGCTCAGCCATGTGTTGCTGCCCTTCCAGGTGTCTCACAGTTGTCTAGACCAGTCTCTCATGCCGTCGCGAGTGCTCCGCCGACCGAGGGACCGTGCTCCAACGACCGTACGTCGTACCCTGGCCCCATGCAGACCCCGTCGGACCGGCACGCATACCCCTCCCACTGGGAAGCCGACGTCGTGCTCCGCGACGGGGGAACCGCCCGGATCAGGCCCATCACGGCCGAGGACGCGGACCGCCTGGTCAGCTTCTACGAACAGGTCTCGGACGAGTCGAAGTACTACCGCTTCTTCGCCCCCTACCCCCGCCTTTCCGCCAAGGACGTGCACCGCTTCACCCATCACGACCAGGTGGACCGGGTGGGCCTCGCGGCCACGGTGGGCGGCGAGTTCATCGCCACCGTGCGCTTCGACCGCATCGACGAGCGCGGCATGTCCGCGAGCGCGCCCGCCGACGAGGCGGAGGTCGCCTTCCTCGTGCAGGACGCCCACCAGGGCCGGGGCGTGGCCTCGACTCTCCTCGAACACATCGCGGCCGTCGCCAGGGAGCGCGGCATCCGCCGCTTCGCCGCCGAGGTGCTGCCCGCCAACACCAAGATGATCAAGGTGTTCACGGACGCGGGCTACCAGCAGAAGCGCAGCTTCGAGGACGGTGTCGTACGCCTCGAATTCGATCTGGAGCCGACCGACCGCTCGCTCGCCGTGCAGCGCGCCCGTGAGCAGCGCGCCGAGGCCCGGTCCGTGCAGCGGCTGCTCACACCGGGCTCGGTCGCCGTGATCGGCGTCGGCCGCACGCCCGGCGGCGTGGGGCGCAGCGTGCTGCGCAATCTGCGCGACGCGGGCTTCACGGGGCGCCTGTACGCGGTGAACACCGCCTTCGAGGAGGGCACCGAGGTCGACGGGGTGCCCGCGTACCGCTCCGTCCTCGACATCGACGAGCCCGTCGAGCTCGCCGTCGTCACCGTGCCCGCCGAGCGGGTGCCGCAGGCCGTCGCCGACTGCGGTGAGCGCGGGGTGCTCGGCCTCGTCGTGATCTCCGCCGGGTACGCGGAGAGCGGCGCCGAGGGGCGTGAGCGGCAGCGGGGGCTGGTGCGGCAGGCGCGGTCGTACGGCATGCGCATCCTCGGCCCGAACGCCTTCGGGGTCATCAACACGTCCCCGGAGGTGCGGCTCAACGCCTCGCTGGCCCCGCATCCCCCCGAGCGCGGCCGGATCGGCCTGTTCACCCAGTCCGGCGCGATCGGCATCGCCCTGCTGTCCGGGCTGCACCGGCGGGGCGCAGGCCTTGCGACGTTCGTCGGATCCGGGAACCGCGCGGACGTGTCCGGGAACGACGTCCTTCAGTACTGGTACGAGGACCCCGACACCGATGTCGCCCTGATGTACCTCGAATCCATCGGCAACCCGCGCAAGTTCACCCGCCTCGCGCGCCGCGCCGCGACCGCGAAGCCGCTGGTCGTGGTGCAGGGTGCCCGGCACAGCGGGATCGCGCCCACGGGGCACGCGGTGCAGGCGACGCGGCTGCCGCACGCCACGGTGTCGGCGCTGCTGCGGCAGGCGGGCGTGATCCGGGTCGACACCGTCACGGAGATGGTCGACGCGGGGCTGTTGCTCGCGGGGCAGCCGTTGCCCTCCGGGCCGCGGGTGGCGATTCTCGGGAACTCCGAGTCGCTGGGGCTGCTTACGTACGATGCCTGCGTCGCCGACGGGCTGCGGCCGTTGCCGCCGGTGGATCTGACTACGGGGGCGACCCCGGCGGACTTCCGCGCCGCGCTGGCTGATGCCTTGTCGGACGAGTCCTGCGATGCCGTGATCGTCACCGCGATTCCCTGGGTGGGGGAGGACGGGGTCACGGGGTCACCCGAGGGTGAGGAGCTGGCCACTGCGCTGCGCGCTGCGACGGTTGGGTGCCCCGCGAAGCCGGTAGCCGTGGTCCACGTAGAGCTCGGCGGGCTCGCCGAGGCGTTGGCCGCTGCCGCCCGGACTCGCCCTGGCGCCCCTGGTTCGGCACCCGGCGGTGAGGGCTGTGCCCACCCGTTCCGCCCTGCGGAACGCCTGCCCACAGCGGAGGCGCCGGTAGCGGAGCAGTACCGCATCCCCGCCTACCCCGCCGCCGAGCGTGCCGTTCGGGCCCTTGCCGAAGCCGTCAAGTACGCGCAGTGGCGGCGCGAGGCCGCTGAGCCCGGGAAGGTGCACGAGTACGACGACATCGACGAGAGCGGGGCCGCCGGCCGCATCGCCGAGCTGCTCGCCAAGGACGAGGACCCGCGCGGTGCCACCCTCGCCCCGGCCGACGCCCATGAACTGCTCGGGCGGTACGGCATCGTCGTACGCGAGGCGCTGCCCGCGCCGGATCCGGACGCGGCCGTGGCCGCCGCCCGCACGCTCGGCTACCCCGTGGCCCTGAAGACCACCGCCCCGCACCTGAGGCACCGCGCCGACCTCGGCGGTGTGCGGCTCGACCTCGCGGACGAGGAGCAACTGCGCCGGGCGTACCGCGAATTGACCGAGGCCTTCGGCAGGCCCGCCGAGCTGCGGCCGGTCGTCCAGGGCATGGTGCCGCGCGGAGTGGACACCGTCGTCCGCGCGGTCATCGACCCGGCGGCCGGAGCGGTGCTCTCGTTCGGACTCGCCGGCGCCGCGTCCGAGCTGCTCGGCGACACCGCGCACCGCCTGATCCCGGTCACCGACCGTGACGCGGGCTCCCTGGTCAGATCCATCAGGACCGCCCCGCTCCTGTTCGGCTGGCGCGGCTCGGCGCCCGTGGACACCCCGGCCCTGGAGGAGCTCCTGCAGCGGGTGTCCCGGCTCGTGGACGATCACCCCGAAGTGGTCGCCGTCACCCTGGAGCCCGTGGTCGTCGCCCAGCGCGGCCTCTCCGTGCTCGGCGCGTCCGTCCGGCTGGCACCGCCGCCCGTGCGCAGCGACCTCGGCCCGCGCACGCTTCCCGGGTACTGACGCGGCCACTGGGGCACCGTGCGCCCTCCGGCGGGTCGTAGGATGGACGGCATGGCAAAGACCGGTACGACGACCCAGGGGCTGCGCGCGGCGATCGAGCGCAGCGGCTACTACCCGGCCCTCGTGGCCGAGGCGGTGGAGGCCGCGATCGGCGGCGAGCCCATCGGGTCGTACCTGGTCCACCAGGAGACCACGTTCGACGCGAACGAAGTGCGCCGGCATGTGACCGTGCTCGTCCTGACCGGTACGCGCTTCATCGTCAGCCACACGGACGAGCAGGCGGCGGACAGCACATCGCCGACGCCGTACGCGACGACCTCCACGGAGTCCGTGAAGATCGGCCGGATCTCGTCGGTCGTCGTCAGCCGCGTCGTCGCCAACCCGGAGAAGTACGTGCCGGGGTCGCTGCCCCGCGAGGTCGTTCTGACCATCGGCTGGGGCGCCGTATCGCGCCTCGACCTGGAGCCCGCCGCCTGCGGCGACCCCAACTGCGAGGCGGACCACGGCTACACGGGCAGCTCGACCGCCGACGACCTGAGCCTGCGGGTCAGCGAGGCCGGTGACGGTCCGGACGCCGTGCGCCAGACCCTGGCCTTCGCCCAGGCCCTGTCCGAGGCGACCGCGGACACCACGCGCTGATGTCCCTGCCCGCCTGGGACGACGTACAGCCGCTCGCCCTCGACACCGCGCCCCTGCCCGAGTACGGCACGGGCTCGCTCGCCGATCTGCTGCCCACCCTGGTCGCCCACCAGGGTGTGGAGGGCTTCGCGCCCGTCATCGGCGAGCTCGCCCCGGCCGACCGGAACTGCGTCTTTTTGATCGACGGCCTCGGCTGGCAGCAGCTCGTCGCCCACCCCGAAGAGGCCCCCTTCATGGCCTCGCTCATCAGTTCCTCCCGTGGCGGCACGGGACGCCCGATCACCGCCGGGTTCCCCGCGACCACCGCCACCTCCCTGGCGTCGGTCGGCACGGGCCTGCCGCCCGCCGCGCACGGCCTGCCCGGCTACACCGCCCGCAACCCCGCCACCGGCGAGCTGATGAACCAGCTGCGCTGGCACCCCTGGACGGACCCGCGCAAGTGGCAGCCGTACCCCACGGTGTTCCAGCAGGCCCACGCGGCGGGCGTGCACACCGCCCAGGTCTCGTCGCCGACCTTCGAGAACACCCCGCTCACCAAGATCGCCCTGAGCGGCGGCAGCTTCCGCGGCCGGCTCTCCGGAGAGGACCGCATGGACCTCGCCGCCGAGCAACTGGCCGCCGGTGACCGCTCCTTGGTCTACACGTACTACGCGGAAGTGGACGGCAAGGGTCACCGCTTCGGTGTCGACTCCGACGCCTGGCGCGGCCAGCTCATGTACGTCGACCGCCTGGTCCAGCGCCTGGCCGAGCAACTACCGGCGCGCAGCGCCCTGTACGTCACCGCCGACCACGGCATGGTCGACATCCCCTTCGACGAGCAGTCCCGCATCGACTTCGACGAGGACTGGGAGCTGCGCGCGGGCGTGGCCCTCCTCGGCGGCGAGGGCCGGGCGCGCCATGTGTACGCGGTGCCGGGCGCCGAGAACGACGTACTGACCGTCTGGCGCGAGGTGCTCGGCGAGCAGTTCTGGGTGGCGAGCCGCGACGAGGCGATCGCGGCGGGCTGGTTCGGCGCGCCCGGCGTCTGCGACGAGCGGGTGTACGGGCGCATCGGTGACGTCATCGCGGCGGCCCACGACGACGTGGCGATCATCGCCACCCAGAGGGAGCCGAAGGAGTCCGCCCTGGTGGGCATGCACGGCTCCATGACCCCCGTCGAGCAGCTCGTCCCGCTGCTCGAAGTACGCTCCTGACCGACCCGCCCCTTCACTCCGTACGCCTCGAAAGGCCTCAACTCCCCATGCCCGAGCTGGTGTTCTTCTCCGGAACGATGGACTGCGGAAAGAGCACCCTGGCTCTGCAGATCGGACACAACCGGTCGGCGCGGGGCCTGCAGGGTGTGATCTTCACGCGGGACGACCGGGCGGGAGAGGGGAAGCTTTCGTCGCGGTTGGGGCTGGTGACGGAAGCGGTGGAGGCGGCTCCGGGGATGGATCTGTACGGCTATCTGGTGGAGCAGATGTCGCACGGTGCGCGGGTGGATTACGTGATCCTGGACGAGGCGCAGTTCCTTGCGCCGGAGCAGATCGATCAACTGGCCCGGGTGGTGGACGACTTGGAGCTGGATGTCTTCGCGTTCGGGATCACGACCGACTTCCGCACCAAGCTGTTCCCGGGTTCGCAGCGGCTGATCGAACTGGCCGACCGCATCGAGACGCTGCAGGTCGAGGCGATGTGCTGGTGCGGGGCGCGGGCCACGCACAACGCGCGCACGCTGGACGGGGAGATGGTGGTCGAGGGCGAGCAGGTGGTGGTGGGGGACGTGGACCGGCCTGCCGCGGAGGTCGGCTACGAGGTGCTGTGCCGGCGGCATCATCGCAGGCGGATGACGAGCGCCGCGGCGCGGGCGGCGGCGCTGTCGCCCGATGTGCTGCCGGTCAGTTCCGGCTGACCGGTGCGGCGATCGAGCCCGTGAATCCGCTCTGCGTCGTGAGGTAGAGGACGCCGCCCAGGCAGAGCGGCTCGGCCAGCGGTCCGCCGCTCAGGCGCGGTCCCGCGGGCGTCGGCAGGCGTACGGACCCGGAGGTGGATCCGTCGGAGATGTCGAGCGTACGTATCTCTTGGCGCCCCACGGCGATGACGCGGCCACCGGCGAGCGCGAGGCCACCGGTCGCGGACGGGGCGGGGCGGTCCCAACGGCGCTTGCCCGTGCGCAAGTTGAAGCCCTTGAGGCGTTCGTCCTTATCCCAGACGACGAGGATGCCGCGGTCGCCGGCCACCGGCGGGGCGGCGGGAGCGACCTTGGGCGCCAGGGTACGGCGGGTGGCGAGCGTCGTCGGGTCGAGGACCGAGATGCCGTGCCGCCGGGTCGACCAGCACAGCAGCGAGTCGTCGTGCGCGAGCAGGCCGGAGCAGTCGACGTCGTCGCGGATGCGCGGCTCGGGCACGCCTTCGGCGGTGTCCAGGGTGGCCACCGAGCCGTCGGTCAGCGGCAGGAACAGCTTCTTGTCGTGGACCACCAAGGGGCCGGTCGCGGCGGGAAGGTAGCCCGACCACTCCTGAGCGCCGTCCCTCGCGCGCAGGGCCTGCACCTCGATGAGTTCGGCCTCGGAGGACGCCTGGTCGTCGACGTGCGCGACGAACAGTCGGCCGTCCGCGTAGGTGAGCGCGCGCATGCCCGTGTAACTCATCCGCTGGTACTGCCACTTGACCAGGCCCGTCGCCGCGTCCACGGCGCTGACGCCGGCCTGTGCGGGCACGAAGAAGAACGTGCCGTCCGTGACGGGGGCGATGGCGGGATCGCCCGGCGGAGTCTCCGGGAAGTTGGCGTCCTTCGTCCGGCTCTCGTCGAAACCCTCCGTACGCCATTTCTCCTTGCCGGTGGCCAGATCGAGGGCGCGGGCCGCGCCGTGACCGTCGCCGCAGACGAGCAGCCCGGCCCCGGCGGTGCAACCGCCGGTCTTTCCCTGTCCCTTGACGCTCTTGGCCCAGGGGCGCCAGCCGTCAGGGCGCCGTTTCGTGTCGAGCGCCGCGGCGGTGAACTCGCCGCTGTGCGCGGCGTCGGCGTCCGGCACGGCCAGCGGCCCTGCCCGCTTCGGCTCGGGCTTGTCCTTCGCCGCGGGCGGGGCGGCCGGATCGCGTGCGCCGTCGCCGGGGAGCAGCACGGCCAGCGTGGCGGTGAGCGCGGTGACCAGGGCCGCGGCTCCCGCGATCCACGGCCACCGGCGCCGCGTGCGGGGCGGTGCCGCAGACGGTGGCGGTGGCACGGGGCGCCGGGCGGCCGCCGTCGGCGACGGCGGCACGAGGACGGCGGGCGCGGGGGCTGCCGCGGAGGTCGCGGCCTGCTCCAACGGGACGGTGCCCGCCGCCTGTTCGCATCGTTCGACGGCTTCGTGGTGAGCGGCGAGCAGCGAGAGATAGGGGGCGGGCCAGCGCGGTGCGGTAGGAGCGGCCGCGGAAAGCTCCGCCGCCAGATCCGCGGCCGTCGGGCGCGCCGCCGGGTCGGCGAGTAGGCAGCGTGAGACCACGTCGTGCAGCAGGGGCGGCAGCTCCGACAGGTCCGCCGTGCCGGAGGCGATGCGGTACAGGACCGACGCCGGTTCCTCGTCGTCGAAGGGGCCGCGGCCTGTCGCGGCGAAGCACAGCACCGCGCCGAGGCAGAACACGTCCGAGGCGGGCACCAGCGCGGTGCTGCCGGTCAGGTGCTCGGGGGACATATAGCCCGGCGTGCCGATCAGCAGGCCCGTCGCGGTGAGCGCCGTCGCGTCGAAGGCCTGCGCGATGCCGAAGTCGATCAGACGTGGTCCGTCGGCGGTGAGCAGCACATTGCCGGGCTTGAGGTCGCGGTGCAGGATGCGCGCGCCGTGCACCGCGCCCAGCGCCCGAGCGAGCCCCGCACCCAGGAGGCGTACGGCGGGCACCGGCAGCGGCCCACAGGCGGCCACCGCGTCGGAGAGGGCGGGCCCGGCGACGTACTCCGTTGCCAGCCAGGGGAGTCGGGCGTCGGCGTCGCCGTCGAGGAGCGCGGCGGTGTACGGACCTGTCACCGCGCGCGCCGCGTCGATCTCGCGGCGGAAGCGGGCCCGGAAGTCGACGCCGGCGCCGCCCCCGGTGTCGGTCTCCGCGATCTCGTCCGCCAGAGCCTTCACGGTCTTCACCGCGAGGAGCGGTCCCGCCACCACTCCGCCCGCGACCTCCCGGCGGCCCAGGAACACCTCGCCCATGCCGCCCGCGCCGATCCGGCCGATGAGCCGGTACGGGCCGACGCGCCGGATCGGTCCCTGCCAGGGTGTCAGCACGGCGACTCCTCGTCTCGGGTACGCGGACGGGCACGTGGCCGGGTACGCGGATCGCTCACGGCAGCCTCACCGACGAGATCGCGCCCTGGTCGAAGACCACGTGGGCCACGCCGCCCAGCATCAGGATCTGTGGCGGCCGGAGCTGCTCGCGGATGACGGTGCCGTTCCCGTCGTCCTGGGGTTCGCTGCGGTCGCCGGGCGCACCCGGCAGCGGGGCGGCCCGCGGCTTGCCGAGGCGCCCCTTCTCGGCGTCCAGGCGTGCCACGTACAGGGAATGGTTGTCGGCGAACACGGCGCGCCCGTCGACCAGGAGCGGGGCGGACACGCTCGGGCCGTTCACGGGGGACTTCAGGGTCTGCGTCTGCTTGCCGGTGCGCAGATCGGTCAGGACGATGTCGCCGGTGTCGTTGAAGTCGTCGCTGCGCCGGGCGATGGAGTACGCGCGGCCGGTCGCCGTGACCTTGAAATCGACAGGGGTGGTCTTCTGGTCGAGCCGGTACGAGTAGTGGCCCTTGGGCGCAAGGGTGCGAGGCGCGTAGCGGTCGACGCGGACCGCGACCTCCTCCCCTTGCCGGCCCGGCCCTTCGGTCACCGTGCCGTCGCACTGGATCGTGCCGCCGCCCGAGGACACGGTGCGGCAGCCGGAGGCCGTCGTCGGGGACGCGCGGCCGATGACGTCTCCCTTGCGGACGTCGACCGCGACGATTCCGTCGGGGGTGCGCGCGTACACCACGCCGCCGACCAAAGCTTCGGCCGCGTACCTGCCCTCTTCGGCCTCGCTTGGCTGGTCGCTCTCGTCGAGGGTCACGTCCCACCGGGTGCTGCCGTCGGTGATGTCGTACGCGCGCAGTGAGGCGCCCTTCGGTTCATCGCTGAGGGCCTTGCCCTCCACGGTGGCGACGACCGTGTCGGCGGTCAGGAGCGGCTGGGCGCTGAATTCGCCCCGGCCTGACGGTGGTCGGGCCCGCCACTCCAGGCCGCCGGTGCGCGAGTCGCGCAGTTGCAGTTCGCCGTCCGACGCGATCAGGGCGTGTCCGCCCCGCACTTGGGGGGTCAGCCGGTCGCCCGGCATGAACAGCGTGCCGCTGCCCGGCCCCAGATAGGCCTCGGAAAGGCCGTCCTCGGAGTCGGGCGGGCTGCCGGACTTCCACAGCCTGCGCCCGTCGGCCGTGGACACCGCCTCGTACGTGCCGTTGGTCAGCAGGCACACGATGGCCCGTGTGTCCGCGGCGCAGTTCATGCGCGCCGCACCCAGCCGTCCCCGCCAGGGCTTCCAGCCGGGGGCCCGTTGCGCGGGGAACTGCGGTACGTACCCGCTGCGGTCCACCGTGCCGGAGCCGTCGACTCCTGCCTGTGCGATGAGCTGGGCGGGTGTCAGGGTCGTGGACGGGGTCGGGGCTGGTGCGGCAGCGCCGCCGTTGGATCCGTCCCTGCCGCTGCTTCCTTCGCCGTCCGGGCCGCGCAATGCCAGGTACGCGCCCACGCCTGCCCCTGCGACGGCCACCGCGGCGATCACGGCCGTCGCCCGGAGTCGGCCCCGCCGGCGGGGTGCCGCCGGTGCGGGCGGTGTCGGCGGCGTGGGGCCCTGTGTCGGGAACTGGTGCGGGGCCAGGGTGCCCGCGCCGAGCGGCTGTCCGACGGGCGGCTCTTGGGCGGTGGGGGTGCGCGGCAGGGGCAGCAGCGGTGCGCCCGTCGCGCACAGCGCCATGACGTCGCGGCGCCCGTCCGCGATGTCCTGGGCCACGGGGGCAGGCCAGCCCGCCCCGGCGCTTTTCCCCTCGTCGGCCTTCCCCTGCTCGCCGCTGCCCCCATCGGCGAGCGCGGCACGCAGCGCGGCGAACCGCTCCACGAGATCGTCCGCGGTCGGCCGCGAGGCCGGGTCCTTCGCCAGACACTCCGCGACCAGCTGTGCCAACTCGGTGGGCAGATCGTCGAGTCGGGCATCGGCGTCCGCCACCCGGAACAGCACCGCGGCGATCGGCCCGTCCCCGAACCGGTCCCGGCCCGTCGCCGCGTACGCCAGGACCGAGGCAAGGCAGAACACATCGGAGGCCGCCACCACGTGCCGGCCACCGGCGATGTGCTCCGGCGACATGTAGGCGGGGGTGCCGACCATGCGTCCTGTCGACGTCAGGGTCGTGGCCGTACGGGTCCGGGCCACGCCGAAGTCGATCAGCCGCGGCCCGTCCGCGCCGAGGAGCACGTTCGCCGGCTTCAGGTCGCGGTGCGTCGCGCCCGCGGCATGCACCGCCACCAGTGCGCGGGCCATGCCATCGCCGAGCCGGGCGAGCGCCTCGAGCGGCAGCGGACCGTGCCGCCCCACCGCCTGGGCCAGCGTCGGCCCGACCGCGAACTCCGTGGCCAGCCACGGCAGTTCCTCCGCCACCTCGCTGTCCGTCAGGCGCGCCACGTACGGACTGGTCACCGACGCGGCGACGGCCGCCTCCCGCGCGAAGCGCCGCAGATAGTCCGCGTCCCGGGCCACCTCGTTGCGGATCACCTTTACGGCCACGAGGTCAGCCGGGCCGTATCCGATGACAAGCCGCTCCGGGCGGGCCAGGAAGACCTCGCCCATGCCACCCGCCCCCAGCCGGGCCAGCGTCACATACGGTCCGACGGCGCGCGGCGACGTCTCACGCAGTTGCCCCAGCATCCGGTGTCCCCCAAGTCCCGTGATCCCCCAGCGCGTTCGGACAGTCTTCCACCCGGTCGGGCGCGGCAGACCCTGGGTGGACGTCCGTGGTCAGGGAGAGCCGGGGCGCGGGACGGAGAGGGTCTCCCGCAGCAGGGAGTACGGCGGGTCGGCGATGAGGTAGAAGTGGTTCCCGGGGACGTCGACCTGCTGGACGGGCATCGTGGTCAACGCGCTCCACGGGCGGAGGTCCGTGTCGTCGTCCTGGTCGCCGACGATGGTGGTGACCGGACACCGGAGCACCGGATCGGGCGCCATGTCGTAGCTGTGGAACATGCGGCCGTCGGCGAGCAGATACGGCATGACCACCTCCTGGAAGATCGGGTCGGCCGCCATCTCCGCGTCGGTGCCGCCCATCCTGACCAGGTCTTTGAGTAGTTGGTCCGGGTCTTCCTCGGGCCCGGAGAGGTGGGGCAGCGGGGCGTCGCGGGAGCCCGAGGCGAACAGGTGCTTGATGTGGATGCCCCGGCGCTGCAGCGCGCGTGCCGTCTCCAGGGCTATGGGAGCGCCCAGGCTGTGCCCGAAGAAGGCCAGCGGCAGATCCGCCAGCGGCTCCAGCGCGTCGGCGATGTCGGCGGCGAGGCGGACCAGGTCGTCCGAAGGCTCCTCGTCGAACCGGTCGGCGCGCCCCGGGTACTGGACGGCGTGCACCTCGACATCGGTCAGCGACTGGCCCCAGGTGCGGTAGAAGGCGGCCGAACCCCCGGCGTGCGGGAAGCACACCAGACGGATGGGCGCGTCGGACCTGGGGGTGTCGCACACCAGCCAGCGCGCGGGTTCCGTGGTCACTGGGCGGCTCCCTTGCGTGCGCGCTGGCGGCGAAGTCTGGCCGTACGGGCTCTGCGGGCGGCCTCGGCGGAGGTCGATGGCCCCGCTTCCTCCCCCTGCTCACGAAGGGTGCGGATGAGCGTGGCCTGTGCCGACACGGTGGTCTCCTGGAACAGGGTGACGATCGACGGCCGCAGCCCGCAGTGCCGCTCCAGCGCGTCCTGCAGCTTGAACATGGCCAGCGAATGGCCGCCGAGATCGAAGAAGTTGATGTCCAGCGGCACCATGGGCGCGCCGAGCACCTCCGACCAGGCGGCCGTCACCTGGGCGGTGAGCGGATCACCCGCGACGGTTGTGGATGTGGATGTGGATATGGATGTGGATGTGGTCGTGGTCGTGGGCCGGGTGGCCGGCGGCTCTGCGGAGAGCGTCCGCAGCAGCGCGCGGTCGAGTTTGCCGTTGAGGTTGCGCGGCAGCTGCGGCAGCACCCGCAGTTCGCCGGGCACCATCGCCGGGGGCAGCTTCTCCGCGAGGGCGCGGCGCAGCGCGAGCGGGTCCGCGTCCTGCGCCGAGGCGACGAAGCCGATCAGACCCGTTCCCTGTGCGTCGGGCAGCACGACCGCCTCGTCGACGTCGGCCAGCAGGCGCAGCGTCGACTCGACCGCACCGGCCTCCACGCGGTGGCCGCGCACCTTGATCTGGTCGTCCTTGCGGCCGATGAACTCCAGCCGGCGCTCCGCGTTCCAGCGCACGATGTCGCCGGTCCGGTACATGCGCGCGCCGGGTTCGGCGGCGAAGGGGTCGTCGAGGAAGGCCGCCGCCGTGGCCTCGGGACGGCCGAGGTAGCCGCGCGCCACCCCGGCCCCGCCGATGAACAACTCGCCCTTGTCGCCGAGCGGTACGGGTTGCAGCTCGTCATCGAGTACGTAGAGCCGGGCACCCGGGACGGGGCCGCCGATGCTGACCGGTTCGATGCCGGTGAAGCGGTGGAAGGCGGCCCACACGGTCGCCTCGGTCGGACCGTACTCGTTGAACAGGTCCACCGCGGAGGAGTGCACCGCGAAGTGCCGGTCGGCCAGCGTCTGCGGCAGGGCCTCGCCCGCAACGATCACCTGCCGCAGCGAGGCCAGCGGCGCTGTCCCGGTGCGTTCGGCGGCGTCGAGCAGCGGACCGTACAGCGTGGGCACGCACAGGGTGCGGTCCACGCGGTGGCGGCTGACCAGGGAGACGAGCTGTTCGGTGTCGCGCAGTTCGTCCGCGGTCGCCACGACAAGGCAACCACCGGCGAGGAGCGTCCCCCAGAGGCCGGCGACCGACGAGTCGAAGGCCAGCGGGGACAGCAGCAGGAAGGTCGGGGTCCCCGGGTAGACCATGAGGCGGGCCTGCGTCGACGCGGCGAGATTGCGGTGCTCGACGACGACACCCTTGGGCTCGCCCGTACTGCCCGAGGTGTAGATGAGGTAGGCCGGATCCGCCGGACCGGCCGCGGCGGCAAAGGAGTTGAAGGATTTGGAGGAGTTGGAGGAGTCGCAGGGCGCGGTGTCCGGGGCGTCCGCGACCGTCACGACGGGCAGCTGGGAGCCGGCCGTCCGGGGGCGTGTGTGTTCCGTCGTCACGACGGCCTTCACTTGCGCGTCGTGGAGGATCGTGGCGAGCCGGGCGTCCGGCTGGGCCAGATCGATGGGTACGTACGCGGCGCCCGCGCCGAGAATGCCGAGCACGGACGCGATCATCGCGGCGGACGGTTCGGCGAGGAGGGCGACCCGGTCTCCGGTGCCGACCCCGGCCGCGGCGAGGCGGTGGGACAACGGCCGCGCCCAGGCGATCAGTTCGCCGTAGGTGACGGCGATGTCGCCGCAGCGCACAGCGATTGCCGCGGGGTGATCGGCGGCCAGCCGGGCCACCGTTTCGTGTACGGGAACGAACGGGACTTCTGGCAGTTGTTCACCGGCTGCCGAGGCAATCGCCAACATGAAGAAGAGCTCCCCAAAGCTATCAGCGGTATCCCTGGGGCTTGTTCGCAGTTTATGCGCTTCAGCAGGGTTCACTACCGCTACGCAAACGAACTCCGTGGTGTGAGTTCGTCAATTGCTCGGTCCGGATTCAGGAAAGGAATGTGCGGTCTCTGCCGTCACCAGTGGCCGCGCCGTGGTGCTGTGATCATAGAAGGGCGGATTGGCCGGCGCAATGGACCTGTGCGAGACGGTAGTTGGTTGTCCTGGTTGGAAGCCATTTCGGTGGTTCGCGTCATGTGGCCTTAGCTGAAACGGAGTTGAGGAATCCGTGTTGTGGGGCGTTGCTGTCGTATTCGCCCGACCGGCAGGTCAAAGGTGCTTTCGGCTCGTCAAGAGGCGTGAGTCGGCGCCGCCTCCGCTTCGCCACGGGTCCGGCGGACCACCGCGATATGCCCGCTCAGCGTCTTCTGGGCCAGCATCTCGCGCACCGGGACGCGGATTCCGAACTCGCTGTTGACCCGGCGGATGAGCCGGGTGATCAGCAGGGAGTCGCCGCCCTCTGCGAAGAAGTTGGCGTCCGCAGGGACGTCGCCACGGCCGAGCAGCTCCGCCCAGATCCGGGTCACTCCCTCCGACGAATCGACCGGGGCTGGGGCCGTGGCCGGGGTCGGGGTCTCGGGTTCCGGTTCCTTTGGCAGCGGCCCGGCGGCGGCCGGGGACTGGCTCGGTTCCGTCGCGGGCGGGGCGAGCGCTTCCGGGGCCACCGAGGAAGGTCCCGCGAAGGGGTAGCCGGGCAGCCTGGCCCTGCGGCCCTCGCCGGTCAGGCCGTCCAGCACGACCGGCTGCCCCAGGGTCCACAGGGCGCCGACGCCACTGAGCGCCGCGGACCCCGGCGCGTCCTTGGCCTGGTCCAGGGCGACCGCGGGGATACCGGCCGCCTCCGCCATCGGCGAGAGGGGACGCCCGGGACCGATCTCCACGGCGAGGGCGCCCGGCAGGTGCGCGGCCAGCGAGTCGAGGGCGGCGCCGAACAGCACGGAGCGCCGGACCTGCGTGACAAAGGTGTCGCGTGGGAGTTCGGTGCCGGCCGCGGCGACCCGGCCGGAGACGTTGAGCGCGATCGGCAGCGTTGCCGGCCGGAGCTCGATCCGGGCCATCGCCTCGGCGAGCGCGGGCAGCGCGGGTTCGATCAGCCGGGAGTGGCCCGCGTGGCTGTAGCGCAGGCGCCGTACGAAGAAGGTGTCGCCGAGGCGCCGCAGATAGGCGTCCACTTCGTCGACCGGCCCGCTGAGGACGCAGGAGTCAGCGCCGTTGACCGCGGCCACGTCGAGCCCAAGACCCCACTCCTCGGCGAGTGCGAGGGCCTGCTTCACGTCGGCCCCGATGGCCAGCATCGCGCCCTCCGGGCAGTCCTGCATGGCCCGGCCGCGTGCCGTGATGAACGCGGCCGCGTCCTGAAGGCCGAAGACCCCGGCGACAGCGGCCGCGGCGATCTCGCCGGAGCTGTGGCCGCAGACCGCGGCCGGCCGCACCCCCAGCTCCTGGAGCGCTGTCGCCGCCGCGTGGCCGACGGCGAAGAGGGCCGGCTGCGCAAGCGCGGGCCGATTCAGCTCGGCGGCGGGGAATTCCCGGTCGAACAGCGCCTGCCGGATCCGCTCCGCCAACGGGGAGGCGAAGGCCGCGAGGCACCGGTCGAGCGCCCGGCGGAACCCGGGGAGGGCGGTGAAGGGCTCGGCCATGCCCGGGCGTTGGGCGCCCCCGCCGGGGAAGAGGAAGACCACCGGGGCAGGGCCGGTCACCGGCGCGGTGCCCCGGGACACCCCGGACCTGGCGGCGAGGCGCTCGGCGACCTCGGCACTCGTCCGGCCGGTCATGGCCAGGCGCTCGCCCAGAGCGAGGCGGCCGTTGGCCAGGGTGCCGCAGACCTCGCCGAGATCCGGGGCGTGGGACTTGAGATGGGCGGCCAGATCGCCGGCCATGCGGTCGAGGGCCTCGGGTTCGGCCGCGGACAGGAGGACTAGGCGCTCGCGCTCCTGGGCGGTGGGTTTGGTCGTGGGTGTGTGCGTTTCCTGGGCGGCCGGTTCGGGCGAGGGTGCCTGCGTCTGCGGGGCGGCCGGTTCGGGCGCCGGGGCTTGTGTCTCTTGGGCGGCGGGTTCGGGCGTGGGCACGTGTGTTTCCAGGGCGGCCGGTTCACGTGGCGGGGCCTGCATCTCCAGTGTGGCCGGTTCACGCGCCGGGACCTGTGTCTCCTGGGCGGTCGGTGCGCGCAGCGCCTGCGCCTCCCGGGCGGTCGGTGCGCGCAGCGCCTCCGCCTCCCGGGCAGCCGGTTCCCGCCGCGGTGCCTCCTCGATCACGACGTGCGCGTTGGTGCCGCCGATGCCGAACGCGCTCACCCCCGCACGCCGCGGCAGCTCCCCGGCCCACGGGGCGGCCTCGGTGGGTATGTACAGCGGGCAGCCCTCGGTCTCGAGGAGCGGATTGCGCTCGGTGAATCCCGCGACGGGCGGGATGACGCCGCTGCGCACCACGAGCAGCGCTCGGATCAGCGCGGCAACCCCCGCGGCAGCGTCGAGATGGCCGACGCTGGCCTTCAAGGCACCTACCGCCACACTGCCCGGCCGGGCTCCCGCCCTGCTCAGCGCGGCACCCGCCGCCGCCCACTCGATCGGATCGCCGATCCGGGTGCCGGTGCCGTGGGCCTCCAGATAGCCGATGGACCCGCCGTCGACCTCGGCCGCGCCCAGTGCGGCGCCGATGACACGCTCCTGCCCCGCGGACGACGGTGCGTAGTAACCGGCCTTTGCGTTCCCGTCGTTGTTGATCGCGGAACCCAGGATGACTCCGTACGGCTCAGGGTCGTCCTCGGTGATGTCCGCAAGCCGGCGCAGCACCACGGCGCCCGCACCGGACCCGGCGATCACCCCGTCCGCGTCCCGGTCGAACGCCCGGCAGGCACCCGCGGCGGACAGCACGCCGCCCGGTGTGTGCAGGTATCCCGCCTGGGGGTAGCCGAACCCGGCCCCCACCACCAGGGCCTGGTCGCAGTCGCCGCCGAGCAGCGCCTGCACCGCCAGATGGACGGCCACCAGCGAGGACGAGCACGCCGTCTGCACGGCGAACGCCGGTCCCTTCAGCCCGAGTTTGTACGCGACGCGGCTCGCCATGAAGTCCGGCTCGGTGCCGTGGATCAGATCGTCGAGCAGGCCCGGATCGGAGTGTCCGCCGCGGACCATCGCGCGCATATAGCCGCTGCCCGTCATGGACGCGTAGACGCTGGTCGCCGCCGTGTCGTCGCGGGGCACGACACCCGCGTCCCCGAGCGCGTTCCAGGCCACCTCCAGCATCCAGCGGTGCTGCGGGTCCATCAGTTCGGCCTCGCGCCTGCGAATCTGGAAGAAGTCGTGGTCGAAGCGGTCCCAGTCGTCGAGATGGCCGCGTACGGGTACGTAGTCCGGGTCGGCGGCCAATGCGGCGGGCACTCCCGCGGCGAGCAGCTCCGCCTGCGTGTACCGCTTGCTGTGCACGCTCCCGCGGAGCTGGGAATCCCACCAGGCATCGATGTCACGGGGGCCGGGGAATCGCGCCGCAATGCCGGTGACGGCGATATCCAAGGAACGATCCCGACTCGTCACAACGTCCCCCATCTTCCCGTTGGAAACGGAAATTTCGTCCGATGTCGCGCTGATGGCGCGTGAGTTGAGCGGCCGTCAGTGTTTCCTCGGGCCGCCCTGGGATCATGGCACAGTTCACCGTCCGTGAAAGAGGGACTGGAAGAGGACCGGAAGAGGACCGGAAGAGGACCGGAAGAGGGACCGGAAGAGCGACCGGAAGAGGGACCAGAAGCGGGATCGAAAGAGGTTCCGTCCGCCATCGCATTCGCGAACGAAAGTCAGGCTCAACTCCCTTTACGAAAAGGGAGGCTGACAGGAAGCCGTCAGGCGTGGCACCGTCATACGCTCCTGAGGTTGTGATCCAACCCCCTTTATTGTCCCGGATTCCGAAGGGAGCCGACGTGCCGCAGTCGAATGCCGCGGGGGCCGCAGAAGTTGCCGGGGATTCACCGGGGGAAGGACTGCACGACGTCTTCGCCGCACAGGCCCGCTCCCGGCCGGGGCACATGGCCCTCCTGGCCCCGGACGCACGGGTTTCCTACGGCGAATTGGACGCCCGCGCCGAGGAATGGGCCCGCCAGCTCGCCGCCGCCGGTGTCGAACAGGGGCATCTCGTCCCGATTCTGCTGCCGCGCTCCGTCGACCTGGTCGTCGGTCTCCTTGCCGTGCTCAAACTCGGTGCCGCCTACGCGCTGCTCGACCCCGACTGGCCACTCACGCGTCTCGATGCCGTGGTCGACCAGCTCCGGCCGCCCCTCGTCATCGCCCGTCCGGGCACGGCGGTCGAGTTGTCCGCACCGCTGTGGACGCCGACCGAAGGCGACAAGAGGGAGGGCGACAAGAGGGAGGGCGACAAGAGGGAGGGCTCCCCCCGCCCCACAGTGGCAGTGCAGGGCTCCGACGCATGCTCGGTGTTCTTCACCTCGGGCACCACGGGGCGCCCCAAAGGGGTGGTCACCCCGCACCGGGCAACCGCACGGCTCTTCCGCGAAGGCACCTTCGCGCGTTTCGACCGGGATACGGTCATCCCCCTTGCGGCGGCGCTGCCTTGGGACGCGTTCTCCCTCGAGCTCTGGGCCGCGCTGTACAACGGCGGCACCTGCGTCTTGATCGACGAGCCGTTCCTGACGGCCGAGGCCCTGCGCGCGATGGTCGCCGGCCACGGAGTGAACACGGCGTGGCTGACCAGCAGCCTGTTCAACCTGATCGTCGACGAGGACCTGACGGCGCTGAGCGGCCTGTCCCAGCTCATGATCGGCGGTGAGCGTCTCTCCGCGCGGCACGTCGGCCGCTTCCTCGATCAGTTCCCCGACACGGCCCTGATCAACGGCTACGGCCCTGTCGAGAGCACGGTGTTCGCCACCACCCACCGCATCACCGCCGCGGACTGCACCCGGCCCAGCGGCATCCCGCTGGGCCGACCGGTGCCCGGCACCTCCGTCTTCGTCCTTCGGGGCGGCCGTCGCTGCGCGCCCGGGGAGCCGGGGGAGATCTGCGTCGCGGGCGACGGCCTGGCTCACGGCTACCTCGGTGAACCGGCCCTGACCGCCGAGAAGTTCACGGACGTATACATCGACGGCGAGCAGGTCCGGCTGTACGGCACCGGCGACCTGGGCACCCGGGACGAGAACGGGATCTTCGAGTACCGCGGGCGGATCGACCGGCAGGTGAAGATCCGGGGCAACCGCGTCGAACCGGCCGAGGTGGAGTGGCAGATCGAGCACCTGGTCCCGTACGTGGCCGAGTGCCGGGTGGTCCCGCGCCGCAGTGAACTCGACGGCGGCCACGAGCTGTTGGCCTTCTGCGTGCCGAGCCGGCCCGGCGGTTCGCCGCCGGACGTATCGGCGATCCTCACCGACCACCTGCCCGCGTACCAACGCCCCGTCGCCGTGGTCTTCGTCGAATCCTTCCCGTTGACCGGCACCGGCAAGCTGGACGACCGTGCCCTCCTCGCACGTGCACCCGAGGCGCCCGACGAGAACGACCACCACCCCATCGGCGACCCGCTCGTCCGTCTGGTCGCCGAGGAGTTCACCGCCGTGCTGGGCCTTGGCAGCCGGACCGTGCCACCGCACACGCCCTTCTTCGCCTTGGGCGGCTCCTCGCTGCAGGCCGCTCGTGCCTGCACGCGGATCGGCAGGCGGGCGGGGTGCCTCGTACCACTGTCGGTCTTGTACGAGCAGTCGTCGGCCGAAAGCCTGGGATCCTGGCTGCGGTCGGCGCGGCACACGGATGGCGCGGCGGCGCCGCCCACCGGTCATATCCCGCTCACCGCCATGGAGTTGGTCTTCCTCACCCGCCATCTGACGGCGCCGCAGGACCGGTCCGGATACTGCCTGATGACCTGGCATCTGGACGGCCCGCTGGACCAGGACGCCCTGGAGGCGGCCGTAGCCGCCGTCCACGAACGGCACGAGGTGCTGCGTACGGCCTTCCAGGTGGACCCCCGGCCGCACGCCGAGGTCACCGACATCCCGGCCCCGCCCCTGGAACTCCTGGAAGCCCAGCCGACGGTCGACGATGCGCTCGGCGCCCTGCGGCAGCTCTTCGACGAGCCCCTCGAACCTCAGGACGCCGACCTGTGGCGCACCGCGCTGGTGCCGGTGACCGAGACGCGGGGCCGGCTGTTCGGGCTGCTCGTCCACCACATCGCCTTCGACGGCCGCTCGGAATCCGTACTGGCACATGACCTCTCCGATGCCTACGCCGGGCGCGAGCCGCGCAACGCCCCGCCCACCCTCTCCGAACGGGCCCGGTTGACGACGGCGGCCACGGCCGTGACGGACGCGACGGGGCGGACGGAGCGCATCCGGGAGGAGCTCAAGGACGTCCCCCAGATCCACTGGCCCGAACGGCCCTCCGGCCCCGAAGCGACCGGGACCGCACACCTCGACGTGACCGTTCCCGCGGCCGTGACGGCCCGCCTCGACGCACAGGGCGCGGCGCTCGGCGTGAGCCGTTTCGTGGTGCTCCTCTCGGCCTGGGCAGACACCCTGGCCGAAGTCAGCGGGCAGCGGGACTTCGCGGTGGGCGTGCCCGTCGCCGAGCGCACCGTCCCGGAGCTCGAGCGGGCCATCGGCTGCCTGATCAACATGGTGCCGGTGCGCCTGCGCGGCGCCGCGGTGGGCGGCGGCGCGGACGGCATCCGGGAGACCGGCCGTCTGGTCCACCAGGCCTTCGGCCGCAGCGACGTACCCTTCACCACCGTCGCGCAGGGCCTCACACCGGCAACTCCCGGGCGGCCACCGGTGTTTCAGTCCCTCTTCGCTCTCCAGGACAACCCTCCGCCCCGGCTCGGCCTGCCCGGCGTCACCGCCACGCATCTGCGCCAGCCGTACGCGGCCCTACCCCTGGAGCTGCACCTCGAGGTGTGGCCGGACGAGGACGGCGCCCTCGACGCGGTGCTCTCGTACCGGCGTGCCGCCGTCACCGAAGCCACCGCACTGACCCTGCTCAAGGGTTTCCATGACCGTCTTGCCCTGATCGCCGCGGGAGCTGCGTCGTGACCGTATCCACATCCACGTACGGCCCTGCCGACCTCATCGACCCGGACCTGCACGCCTCCGGGGAGGTGCACCGGCTGTGGCGCTGGATGCGACAGCACGCCCCGGTCCACTGGCACGAACCGGGCGACCTGCCGGGCTTCTGGTCCCTCACCCGGTACGAGGACGTCCGGCACGCCTACCAGAACCCGGCCGTCTTCAGCTCGGCGCAGGGCGTCCTGCTGCGGCCGACGGCTCTGGGGGAGGACCCCGGCAGCGGTCTGACCATGGCCCTGACCGATCCGCCCAGGCACCGTGCCCTGCGCGGGCAGGTGGCCGACCGGTTCACCGAACGGTGCGCCCGTTCCCTGGCGGACGAGATGCGCGCCGAGATCCGCTCGGTGGTGACCCGCGCCATCGCGTCGGGCACCTGCGACGTGGTCCACGACATCGGAGCCCGGCTCTCCAGCTACAACATCTCCCGGCTGCTCGGCGTGCCGCCGGACGACCGCGAGCAGCTGCTGACATGGAGCACGGAGGCGTTCGAGTCCGGCAAACCCCTCACCAGCCACGTCCCGTTGATGCGCTATTTCATCGACATGATGTACGCGCGGATGGAGACGCCCGCGGACGACGCGATGGGCATGTTCGTCAACAACGAGGTGCACGACGACCTGCTGTCCGAGACCGAGATCCTGCTGGGCGTCGAGAACCTCGTCGGGGCGTCGGAGAACGCGGGTCTGTCGATGGCCGCGGGGATCCTCGCCCTCGTCGCGCATCCGCGGCAGTGGCAGCGGCTGGTGGGGGCGCGGGACGGCGAGTTCGTCAGGACCGCGGCGGAGGAGGTGCTGCGGTGGACGAGCAGCGCCACGCACAGCATGCGGACGGCCACGGCGGACACGGTCGTCCGGGGGCGGCGCATCGCCGCCGGGGACCGGGTCGTGCTGTGGATCCCCTCGGCCAACCGGGACGAGTCGGTGTTCACCGACCCTGACCGGTTCGACCTCGGCCGACAGCCCAATCGCCATCTGGCCCTGGGCACGGGCGAGCATGTCTGCATCGGAAGCACCATGGCCCGCCACCAGATGCGGATGCTCCTGGAGGCACTCGCGGAACTGGTCGCCGCCATCGAACCGGCCGGAGAAGTGGAGCCGCTGCGTTCGATCACGGTGAACGGACCGGCGCACGCCACCGTGCGCCTGGTCGCCAACTGAGCCGTGTGCACGGCCTGTCGGTCAGGTGGCCGCCGCGTTCTCCGTAGGTTCGGGCTCCGGCTTCCAGGTGTCCTGCCGGCGCTGCGCCCAGCGGACGGCGAAGGGAACTGCCAGGCCTGTCAGGGCGAACAGCGCTCCCACGACGTACCACCCGGGGCGCCCCCAGGTGATGCACAGCGAGATGAGAAGAGCCGGTCCGATGGCATCGGCCAGTGCCGCGCCCAGGCCGAACACGCCCAGGTACTGGCCGGTGGCGTGTCGCGGGGCGAGGGCGAAGGACACCTCGAATCCCGCGGCGGAGTACCAGAGTTCACCGATGGTGTGGATCACCGCCGCGGTGATGAGGAGTGCCGCGGCGGCCCACGCCGGTATGCCGGCGGCCAGTGAGATCAGCGAGCAGGAGACGAGAAAGGCCACGCCTGCCCTGCGGTAGGCGTTTCCGCCGGCCGCCGGGGAATCGATGCTGCGGCTCGCGCGCACCTGGAAGACGATGACGATGAAGGTGCTGGTGAGAATCGTGCCCGAGATGAGCCAGTGCGGTGCGGTGGTGGCACCGACGAGCCAGAGCGGGATGCCCACGGTGAGCACCTTGAACTGGACGGCCATCATGCCGTCGAGGGCGGAGAGCAGCAGGTAGGGCCGGTCGCGGAGGGCGATCCAGCGGGGGCCGGACACGGTGGGTACCGGTGCGACCGCCGGGAGGCGGAGCAGGATCGCGGCGGCGACCACGAAGGCGAACGCGTTGCCGGCGACCATCAGTTGATACGCGGTGAGCGTGCCGACCTGAACCACCCAGCCCGCGAGCAGGGCGCCGAGGGAGATGCCGAGGTTGGTCACCGCACGGAGATAGGCCCGGAATTCCTGCGGCCGGTCTCCTCCGTAGTGCCGGATGAGCGGGGAGCGGGCGGCTGTTCCTGCCGTCCTCGCCCCGGCCGCCGCGCAGACCGCGAGCGCGAACAGCCAGAAGGTGTCGGCCAGTACGAAGCAGGCCGTGGCCAGTGCTTGGACCGTGAGGGTGACCGCGTAGACGCCGCGCGCCCCGTGCCGGTCCGCCAGATGACCGACCGTGACACCGAGGGCCAGCGCGACCAGACCGGCCAGGGCGAGGCCGAGCCCCACCTCGCCCGCCGGAAGGTGAACCGCCTGGGTGAAATACAGCACGCCGGCCGTCAGATAGAGGCCGTAGCCCATGGTGTAGACGAAGTTCGAGGCCGCGAGGACGCGCTGCGGCCGGGTGTCCGGTATCAGGCGGGGCATGCAAGTCTCCACGTCACAGGTGGGAAGCAAGTGCCCGGCAAGCTTGTTGTGCGCAACTTTCAATATCAAGAGTGTCGCCCGCACACGCCACCAACCACACGGCGGACAAGGCGTGTTGCTGAACGCGCTGTGCCGCCGTCACCACAGGAGCCGGGTGACGGCGGCGACCTCGCGGAGTCAGGACTCCGGACGCACGTCCGACCGTACGAGGGAGAAGACCGCGCCCTCCGGGTCGGCGACCGTCGCCACCCGGCCATGGGTGCCGACCCGTGCGGGGTTGATGACATGGCCGCCGAGTTCGACGACCCGGTCCACCGACTCGTCCACATCGGCGACTTCGAAGTACGTCATCCAGTGCGCGCCCCGGTCCTGCGGCAAGGCCTGGCCCACGCCGTGCACGGAGGCGACGGCCCGGTCGTCGACCTTGAGCGTCACATAGTCGAAGTCGGCCGAAACGACCGCCTCGTCCTCGTGGCCGAACACGGCTTGGTAGAACTTGACGACACCCGCCGTCTCCGGTGTCACCAGCTCGTTCCAGGCGGGCGCGCCGGGCTCCCCGACGATCGCGGCGCCCAGATGCTCGGCCGCCTGCCAGATCCCGAACACCGCACCGGCCGGGTCGACGGCGATGGCGAGCCGTCCGGCCGGGCCCGCGTCCAGCGGGCCGACGCCGATGGTGCCGCAACAGTGCCGCACCGACTCGGCGGTGGCGTCCACGTCGTCCGACGCCAGATAGGGCGTCCAGGCGATCGGCAGATGGCGGTCGGGCGGCAGCTGGCCGATCCCGGCGACCTCGTGGCCGTTGAGCAGCGCCCGCACATAGGGCCCGAGCTGCTCGGGCCCCGGCCGGAACTCCCAGCCGAACAACGCTCCGTAGAACTCCTGGGTCGTGGCCAGGTCATGCGCCATCAGGCTCACCCAGCAGGGTGTGCCGGGCGCGCGGCGGACGGCCCCCGCGCCGTCACGCTGACCCGTCGACCCCCGTGCCTCCGTCATCGTCACTCTCTCCTCGGCCCGTCGTGGTGGCCGCTCGGCTCCGCTGTCGACTGCGCGTGCCTATCCCGCGCGTGTGCCCGCCCGTGCAGATGCTCGCACCACCTGAGTCGCCGCGCGTCCCGGCCGCGCCGTCATGCCGCGGCTCCGCACGCAGAATGCCCGGTTCGCCGTTCCTCTTCCGTTGACGCGTGATGGCTCGGTGGTGTCGATCGACTGCACACGGCGTGCCCGGGTCCGTACGCCGCGTGTTCGGCGGTCGTCCGGCGGAGCAGGGTAGCCGGACCGGGGCGATGCGGCCACCCTGTACGCAAGGATGGTGCCTATGAATGCCATCATCTCCGCATCCGAACTCGCGAGCGACTTGACGGGCGAGAACCCGCCAGTGCTGCTCGACATCCGCTGGCAGCTCAGCATGGCCAAGGCGGCGGGCGCCCCCGCCTTCGACGGACGGGCCGAGTACCGGGCAGGGCACATCCCGGGCGCCGTCTTCGTCGACCTCGACGCCGATCTCGCGGGAAAGGCCGGCTCCGCGGGGCGGCATCCGCTGCCGGACGTGGAGCATTTCGGAGCGGTGATGCGGGCGGCCGGGGTCTCGGCGGACCGGGACGTCGTCGTGTACGACGGCGGTCAGGGCTGGGCCGCGGCACGCGCCTGGTGGCTGCTGCGCTGGACGGGTCACCCCTCGGTGCGTGTCCTTGACGGCGGGCTCGCCGCGTGGGCCGGGCCGCTGGAGCCGGGGGACGAGCACCCGGCCGAGGGAACGTTCGCCCCCGTCACGAACACCACGGACCTCCTCGACGCCGACGCCGCGGCGGCGCTCGCCCGCTCCGGCCTCCTCCTGGACGCCCGCGCGGCCGAGCGCTACCGCGGTGACGTCGAGCCGATCGACCGCGTGGGCGGCCACATCCCGGGCGCCGTCTCCGCGCCGACCACGGAGAACGTCATGGCGGACGGCACCTTCAGGCCCGCCGCCGAACTGGCGGACCGCTTCAACTCCCTGGGCGCGTCCGGCACTTCCGAGGTGGGCGTGTACTGCGGCTCGGGCGTCTCCGGGGCGCACGAGGTGCTGGCGCTCGCGGTGGCGGGCATCCCGGCCTCGCTGTACGTCGGTTCGTGGTCGGAGTGGTCGTCGGACGAGTCCCGTCCGGTGGCCAAGGGCCCGGACCCGCAGTAGCGGCTCGGAACGTCGCTGGGGCCCCCGCGCCGTCACGCTGACCCGTCGACCCCCGTGCCTCCGTCATCGTCACTCTCTCCC
>NZ_JBHYIG010000062.1:22957-35895 GCF_042740015.1 Streptomyces sp. NPDC059037 | reverse complement strand
GTTCTTTCTCCACCCCTCCCGTTTGTTCGTGGTTTCCATGTCTTCGGGTGGGGTGGTTTTCCCCTTGACCCCCCCCCCCCCCCTTCCTGCATGCCTACGTCCCTCAGGACTCCGTCCGGTACATCAGATCCGTCTCGTGCGTGATGAACCCGAGCCGTTCGTAGACGCTCACCGCCGCCTTGTTGTCCGCGTCCACGTACAGCATCGCCGTCGGAAGCCCTGCCGCCGCGAGGTGGTTGAGGCCGATCGTCGTCAGCGCCTTGCCGAGGCCGCCGCCCTGCGCGCCCGAGCGCACCCCGACGACGTACACCTCACCCAGCTGCTCGTCGGCGTGCACCTTGGTCCAGTGGAAGCCGACGAGCTCGCCGTCGCTCTCGCGCTCGGCGAGGAAGAACCCCGCGGGGTCGAACCACGGCTCCGCCTTGCGGTCGTCCAGGTCGCGCTGGGTGAGCGAGCCCTGCTCGGGGTGGTGGGCGAAGGCGTCGGCGTTCACCGCGAGCCAGGCCGCGTCGTCCTGGCCGGGGACGAAGGTGCGTACGGAGACGCCTTCCGGAAGGACCGGCTCGGGCAGATCGAGATCCCCCAAGGTCCGCCGCATCTGCCGCAGTTCACGGAAGAGGGTCAGGCCAAGGACCTGCGCCAGGTGCCGCGCGGCGGAGTGCCCGCCGTGCGCCCAGATCCGCAGCCGGCGGCCGGACTCGCCGAGCAGCGCCGTGCCGAGCGCGCGGCCGTGCCCCCGGCCGCGGTGCGCGGGGTGCACGACCAGCTCGGCGGCGGGCGCCTCGATGGGGTCGGTGTCCTCCAGCTGCGCGTACCCGATGAACTCGCCGTCGACGCTCAGCAGCAGATGCCGCACCCCCGTCCGCGCACCTCCCCGCAGCTGCAGCCGCCCCTGCTCGGAGACGGCCTGCTGGCCGTCCGCGCGGGCGGCGTCCGCGATGAGCCCGAGCACGGCTTCGGCCTGGGCGGGGGTGAGGGCGTCGACGGTGTCGATCTGCCGCATGGGGACGGGAGGCTGCTGCTCGTCAGTCATGGTGTCGAGGGTACGGCGGCGGCCGGTCCCGGAGCAGTTCACCGGACGTACGTGATGCCGCACCGGCCCCGCGGGCGCTTTGTCCCAAGCGCCCGTAACGCCGTCGATGGCAACCGGCCCGTAACCGGCAACCCCCTGTCGCGCTACGCGCGTTGACCCTAGGCTGCGCACGGAGTGTCACCGCCTCCAGCCGTCTCACACCCATCCCAGGGGGACACGTGTCAGTCACACCACAGCCGCGCAGAACCAGACGCCGGGCCACCCGGCTGCTCGCCGTCGCCGCCGGTATCGCCACGCTCGGCGCGATGGCGGCCGCGCTGCCCGCGAACGCGGGGCAGGACCACGCGGGCGGAGCCGCCGCCAAGAAGCGCATGGTCGATGTGCAACTGCTGTCCTTCAACGACTTCCACGGCAATCTGCAGCCGCCGGCCGGTTCCTCGGGCCAGGTGACGGAGAAGCAGCCCGACGGGACCGAGAAGAAGATCGACGCGGGCGGCGCCGAGTACCTCGCCACGTCGCTCCGTACGGCCCGCAAGGACAAGCCCTACAGCGTGACCGCGGCGGCCGGTGACCTCATCGGCGCGAGCCCGCTGCTCTCCGGCCTCTTCCACGACGAGCCGACCGTCGAGGCCATGAACAAGCTGGACCTCGACGTCACCAGCGTCGGGAACCACGAGTTCGACGAGGGGGCCAAGGAGCTGGCCCGTATGCAGAAGGGCGGCTGTCACCCCAAGGACGGCTGCTTCGAGGAGGGCAAGGAGTTCAAGGGGGCCGACTACCCCTATCTCGCGGCCAATGTGACCGACGAGAAGACGGACAAGCCCATCCTCAAGCCCTACTGGGTGTGGAAGCACAAGGGCGTCAAGGTCGGCTTCATCGGAGTGACGCTTGAGGGCACGCCCGACATCGTCTCCGCCGACGGCGTCAAGGGGCTGAAGTTCCACGACGAGATCAAGACGGTCAACAAGTACGCCAAGGAGCTGGACAAGCAGGGCGTGAAGTCGATCGTCACGCTGATCCACGAGGGCGGCTCGCCCGCGAGCCAGGCGTACAACTACGACTGCGACTCGCCGGGCGCGGGCGACGGCATCTCCGGACCCATCACCGACATGGCCAAGGGCATCACGCCCAAGGTCGACGCGCTGGTCACGGGCCACACGCACTCCGCGTACGTGTGCACCATCCCGGACCCGGCGGGCAAGCCCCGCATGGTCACGTCCGCCTCCTCCTACGGGAAGCTCTACACGGACACGACGCTCACGTACGACCGGAAGACGAAGGACATCGTCCGTACGTCGGTGAAGTCGGCGAACCACGTCGTCAGCCGTGAGCAGGCCAAGGCCAAGGACATGACCTCGCTCATCGGGCGCTGGAACAAGCTGGCCGAGCCCGTCGCCAACAAGCCCGTCGGCTTCATCTCCGCCGACATCCCGGGGCGCGGCGCAGGCGCCCCCGAGGCACCGCTCGGCGACCTGATCGCGGACGCGCAGCTCGCGCACGGCAAGTCGCTCGACCCGGAGACGGATCTGGCGCTGATGAACCCGGGCGGCATCCGCTCCGACCTCGTCTTCAAGGCGAGCGGCAGCGAGGGCGACGGTGTGGTGACGTACGGCGAGGGCTTCACCGTGCAGCCGTTCAGCAACACGGTCAATCTCGTCGACCTCACCGGCGCGCAGCTCATCACCGGCCTCAAGCAGCAGGTGAGCGGGCCCAACGAGGCGTCCCCGAAGATCCTGCAGATCTCGGACGGTCTGACGTACACGCTCGACATGACCAAGACCGGCGCCGACCGTGTCGTCACCGACTCCATCAAGCTGGGCGGCAAGGCGATAGATCCGGCCGCCACCTACCGTGTGGCGATGAACTCATTCCTCGCGGGCGGCGGCGACGGCTTCCCCGAGCTCGGCAAGGGTGCGAAGCCGCTGGTCGGCGGCGATGACCTGAAGGCGTTCAACGAGTACCTGACCGCCAACTCCTCGGCGGACAAGCCGATCACGCCGCCCAAGGCGGACAGGATCACCGTCGTGAAGTGAAGCGGTAAGTGAATGACGCGTTAACAAGCGCACTCAGTAAGTGGCCGAAAACGGTACTTACCGTAAGTGAGGCTTGGGGTGGGGTGTGAACGTATGGTGAAATCAGCTGATGCGTTCCCCCCACCGCGTGGCCACGCTTCCGCCCGATCACAACCAGGCCTACCCGTCTGATGGTTGGCACGCCGAATCGGTTCCCCCCGAAGCACCAGACGCATCGGCATCAGCAGCATCAGCAGCAGGCGAGTCGCCCGCGGAAACGACCGCTCCGCTCAACCCGTACGACGAGCTGGGCGCCCTCGCGTCGCCGAACCCCCTGGAGGAGTTCCTCCACGAAGAGGCCGACGGCACGGACGAGGACGACGCCCCCTGGCAGCCTCCGAACCACCGCCGCCGCAGCCGCCGCCGCAACCGCTTCGCCGGGCTTCCGCTCGCCGGGAAGGCCGTCGTCGCCCTGCTTGTCGCCACCGCCTTCCTCGCGCTCGGAGACCGCTGGGCCCTGCTCTACGCCGAGCACGAGGCCGCGGAGAAGCTCAAGGATTCCCTGCACCTGAGCGCCGCGCCCGAGGTCGACATCGAGGGCTTCCCCTTCCTCACCCAGGTGCTCGACCAGCGCGTGGACAAGGTCAAGGTCACCGTCCCCGACGTCGCCGCCGACCGGATCTCGCTCGCCCAGGTCTCCGCCACCGCCACCGACGTACAGATAACCGGCGACGGACCCACCGACATCAAGGGCGCCCTCATCCGGGAGATGCACGGCGAGGTGCTGCTCTCCTTCGAGGACCTCAACCGCGAACTGGGCGCGTCCCAGGTCACGTTCAGCGGCCACGGCCGCGACCAGGTGCTCGCCCGCGGCACGCTGCCCGTCGCGGGACACGACCTGAAGGTGCGCGCCGACGCCCGCATCCAGCGCAACGGCGACCGCGGCATCTCCACCGACATCGGCCGGATGAGCCTGCAGATCGGCGACCTGGCGACCTACCGGCCCGGCACCCGCGAATCCGAGGGCCTGCACCTCACCAAGGCCACGGCGGACCGGCTCACCAAGGAGACCGCCAAGGCGAAGGCGCTGCTCTCCGTCCCGTCGATCGTCGACCGGCTCGGCGTCCCCGACTCCGTGGTGAGCGGCGCCCTGCAGAGCGACGCCAAGCTGAACGAGCTGGTCGGCTCCCCGCGCTTCGTCAACGACGTGATGGGCCTCAACCTCATCGACGTCGCGATGGGCCACCCCGAGCTCCTGAAGAAGCTGGGCCTGGACCCCGCCCTCCTCAAGGGCCTCTCCGAACTCACCCGCCCCGTACTCGCCGACCGCCTGACGCTCGCCTTCCGCCTGCCGAAGCTGCCCGGGTCGGGCAACGTGTGGCTGCAGGACGTCAGCGTGCGGAAGGACGGGATCAGGGTGCAGCTGATCGGGGCGGGGCTCGGCATCGGCAAGTGAGGCCGCGCCCCGGCGCGTCACCGAAGAGCCGGACTGCCCTCCGGGGAGACTCTCCGCATGACCAACACACCGAAGGCGGTCCTTGAGGGCGGCCCCAGCGATCTGCCCGAACGGATCGTCGACATCACCCCGCCCGGAATCGAGCTCAAGATCGAGTTCCGCGGCGGATACGAGCATTTCCGCGTCACCGCACGCCACCAGGACACCCCCGAAGGCAGCCTGCCTGTCTACGAATGGTGGGAACGCACCGAGATGGCGGGTTAAGCACCGGCCTGATCAGGCGTTTTCGGCGGCGGAGCAGCCGCTCCGGGGAGGCGCACCGTCGCCACGGTGCCGCCGCCCGACGCGGGCCGCAGCTCCACCTCGCCGCCGGACTGGTGCACCGTGCGGGCCACGATGGACAGGCCGAGGCCGGAGCCGGGGAGGCTGCGGGCCGATGGGGAGCGCCAGAAGCGGTCGAAGACGTGCGGGAGCTCGTCGGCCGGGATGCCGGGGCCGTGGTCGCGGACGGTCAGCGTGCCGGCCCGAAGGGCCACCTCGACCGTCGAGCCCGGCGGCCCGAACTTCACCGCGTTGTCCAGGATGTTCACGATGGCCCGCTCGAGCGCCGCCGGCTCCGCGCGCACGAACCAGGGCGCAAGGTCCGCGGTGAACGTCAGCTCGGGCCCGCGCAGGCGTGCCCGCTCCAGGGCCGCATCCACGATGTCGTGCAGCGCGACCACCTGGACCTTGCCGCCGCCGGGCCCCGCGTCCGTACGCGACAGCTCCTGCAAGTCCCCGATCAGCGCGGCGAGTTCGGTCATCTGCGCCGTGACGGACGCGAGCAGCGCCTTGCGGTCGTCGGGCGGAATGGCCCGTCCGGTCTCCTCGCTGCGGGCGAGCAGCTCGATGTTCGTACGGAGCGAGGTGAGGGGGGTGCGCAGCTCGTGCCCGGCGTCGGCGATGAGCTGCTGCTGCAGGTCGCGCGAGGAGGCGAGGGACGCGGTCATGGAGTTGAACGACTCCGAGAGCCGGGCGATCTCGTCGTCGCCGTCGACGGGGATGCGGAGGTTCAGGTCCTCGGTGCGGGCGACGTGCTCGACGGCCATGGTGAGCTCGTCGACGGGGCGCAGGCCGGTGCGGGCCACCCACAGGCCCGCGGCGCCGGCGCCGATGACGCCGATTCCGGCGACGAAGGCGAGCAGCAGGGCGAGTCTGTTCAGCGGGGTGTCGACCTCTGAGAGCGGACGGGACAGCGAGACGGTGACGTTGCCCTGTGTCTGGGTCAGAACGCGCACCGGCTGGCCGCTGTCGGTCCTGCCGTCGTGGAGGGTCTGCTCCCGTAGACGCTGGGCCACCACCAGGTCCGAGTCCTCGACCACCACGGGTGTGGAGCCGCGTCCCACGCAGCGTGTGCCGTCCGGCTGGACGACCTGCACGAAGACGGTGGTGGTGCCCGGCGCTGTCTCGTCGTTGGGGGACTGACCGGTGTCGCGGCAGTTGGCCACCGTCTCCCCGAGGTAGGCGCCGCCCACGTTGAGGCTGCGCAGTGAGTCGTCCATCTGCTCCCGGAGCTGGTCGCGGGTCAGCAACCAGCACGACACCGCGACGGCCGCGACGGCCAGTGCCACCGCGGATGTCACCAGCAACGCCAAGCGCGAGCGCAACGGCATGGCACGGTACCGCCGGACGAGCCCTTTCACTCGCCCGCCCGCAGCACGTACCCCACGCCCCGCACCGTGTGCACCAGCCGCGGCTCGCCGCCCGCCTCCGTCTTGCGGCGCAGGTACATCACGTACACATCAAGGGAGTTGGACGACGGCTCGAAGTCGAAGCCCCAGACGGCCTTGAGGATCTGCTCGCGGGTGAGGACCTGGCGCGGGTGCGCCAGGAACATCTCCAGGAGGGTGAACTCGGTGCGGGTCAGCTCGACCGTCCGCGCCCCGCGCGTCACCTCGCGCGTCGCCAGGTCCATCCGCAGATCGGCGAAGGCGAGGGTGTCGCCCTCCTCGGCCTGCCCGGACGCGGCCGCGTACGAGCTGCGGCGCAGCAGCGCCCGGATGCGGGCGAAGAGTTCGTCGAGCTCGAACGGCTTGACCAGGTAGTCGTCGGCGCCCGCGTCGAGCCCGGTGACGCGGTCGCCGACGGTGTCGCGTGCGGTCAGCATCAGGATGGGCGTGGTCGACCCGGTGGCGCGGAGCCTGCGCGCCGCCGTGAGGCCGTCCATGCGGGGCATCTGGATGTCCAGTACGACGAGGTCGGGCCGGTAGGCGGCGGCCTTCTCCAGGGCGTCGGCGCCGTCGACGGCGACCTCGGTGCCATACCCCTCGAAGGCGAGACTGCGCCGCAGTGCCTCCCGCACGGCGGGCTCGTCGTCGACGATCAGGATGCGCTGCTGCTGTTCGCCTTCGGCGGGGCTCATCGGTGTCGGTTCCTCGGGTGCGTGGGTCTCGGACGGGTCCTTCATCAGCCTCGCACGCGGGCGCGGGGCTTGCGGCGCGCGGCGGTGCGCGGGGGTGCCGCCACTTCGGGGGCGCGTTCCTTCGCGGTCGCGCCGTGCAGCTCACGCGCGACCGTCAGCGGGAGGCCGAGGCCCGCCGGATCGGTGTCGGGCCGCCCCCAGCCGATGCTGACGGCGAGCGCGTGCCGGGCGCGGTTGACGGTGATGACGGTGCCGGTGCCGGTCATGGGGGGCCTCCTGAGGTCGTACGAAGGGTGTGCCGCGGGGTCAGTCGGTGGAGCCGGCCCGCAGCGTGTCGAGGTCGGCCTTGACCGTGTTGACCGGGATGGCGAAGCCGAGGCCGACACTGCCCGAGCCGGATTCGCCGCCGCCCTGGGCCGAACTGGGCGAGTACATCGCGGAGTTGATGCCGATGATGTTGCCGTTCATGTCGATGAGGGCGCCGCCGGAGTTGCCGGGGTTGAGCGAGGCGTCGGTCTGCAGGGCCTTGTACGTGGTCTTCGACGAGCCGGTGTCGCCGTTGAACTGCTCGCCGCCGTACTCGAACGGCCAGCCGCCTTCGCCGCCGCCCGGCTGCTGCTGTCCCTCGCCCGTCGACACGGTGACGTCGCGGTCGAGGGCGGAGATGATGCCGCTGGTGACGGTGCCGGTCAGGCCCTCGGGGGAGCCGATCGCCACGACGTCCTGGCCGATCTTGACGTTGTCCGAGTCACCGAGGCTCGCGGCCTTCAGACCGGACGCGCCCTGGAGCTTGATCAGCGCCAGATCCTTCTTGCTGTCGGTGCCGACGACCTTGGCGGTGTACGACTTGCCGTCGTTGGTCGTGACCTTGACCGACGAGGCGCCGGAGATCACGTGGTTGTTGGTGATGATCTCGCCGTCGTCCGTGATGATCACGCCGGAGCCGGTGGCGGAGCCCGCGCTGGACTTGGCGCTGATCTCGACGATGCTGGGGCTGACGGCCTCGGCCACGCCGGAGACGGTGCCCTTCTGGCTGGTGGGCACGACGTCCGTGCTGGTGGCGCTGGAGCTCGACGAGCTGTCGTCGCCGGTCAGCTCCTGGAACGCGTAGGCGGTGCCGCCGCCGATGGCCGCTGCCGCGATGGCCACGGCGGCGAGGAGTGCGAGGGGGCCCTTCGCCCGCCGGCGCGGGGGCTTCGGGGGCTCTTCCGGTGCGTAAGCGGGCGGAGGTGGGTACGCGCCCTGCGGATGCTGAGGGTACTCGCCGCTGTGGCGGAAGGTGTCGGTCATGGGATCCAGGCTGCGGGGCGTTCATGAGAGGAGGCTGAGTACGCCCTGAGAACCCCGGTAAAACCGCGTATGCCCGTTGTAAAGACCCTCCGGCTGCCCTGGCTGGGGCAGGCGTCAGTTGCAGCCGCAGGACTGGCGGACGACCAGCCGCGAGGGGAACAGCTTCAGGCGCTCCCGGCGGGATCCCGCCACCCTCAGGCCGTCGTCCAGGACCAGGTCCACCGCGGCGCGGGCCATCGCGGGGCGGTCGGAGGCCACCGTGGTCAGGGGCGGGTCCGTCAGACCCGCCTCCTTCACGTCGTCGAAGCCGGCGACCGCCAGCTCCCCGGGCACGTCGATGCGAAGCTCCCGCGCCGCCCGCAGCACACCGATCGCCTGGTCGTCGGTCGAGCAGAAGATCGCGGTCGGGCGATCGGGGCCCGCGAGCAGCCCCAGGGCCATCTGGTACGCGTCGTAGCGGTTGTACGGTGCCTCGAAAAGACGCCCCTCCACCGAAAGACCGGCCTCCCGCATGGCCCGCCGCCAGCCCTCGACGTGGTCGGAGACGGGGTCGCCGACGGTCGGGGTCTCGGCCGTGCCGCCCACACAGGCGACGTACTCGTGGCCGTGCTCGAGCAGATGCCGGGTGGCGAGCTGCGCGCCGCCCAGGTCGTCCGTCACGACCGCCACGTCGTCGATCGCCTCGGGCCGCTCGTGAAGCAGCACGACCCGCGCGTCCCACGCGTCGATCTCGGCGGCGGCCTGATCCGTGAGGCCGTGGCTGACGAGGATGAGGCCGGAGACCCGCATGCCCAGGAACGCCCGCAGGTAATGGGCCTCGCGCTCGTCCACGTAGTCCGTGTTGCCGACGAGCACCATTTTTCCGCGCTCGGACGCCGCCTGCTCCACCGCGTGGGTCATCTCCGCGAAGAACGGCTGCCGGGCGTCCGGCACGATCATGCCTATGAGGTCGGTCCGCCGCGATGCCATGGCCTGGGCGACCCGGTCCGGCCGGTACCCCAGCTCTTTGATCGCGGCGAGTACACGCTCGCGCGTGGCCGGGGCAACCGGCCGGGGTCCGTTGTTGATCACGTAGCTGACGACGGCGGTGGAAGTACCCGCAAGTCGCGCCACGTCATCCCGAGTCACCTTGGCCACGCGCGGAGTCTACGCGGATGGAACTACCGCTGGGCAGGGCGTACGGCAGCTTCCTTCGGCGGAGACACGGGGGCGGGCGCCGTGGCGGGTGCCGCATTCCCCGCGGCCTCCTCGCGCTCGCCCTCAGCCCGCGGCCTCGCCGCCTTCGCCTTCTCCTCGTCGGCCGCACGTTCGACCTTCTCGGGCGTGACGAAGCGGTAGCCGACATTTCGGACGGTCCCGATGAGCGACTCGTGCTCGACGCCGAGCTTCGCGCGCAGCCGCCGAACGTGTACGTCGACCGTCCGGGTGCCGCCGAAGTAGTCGTAGCCCCAGACCTCCTGGAGGAGCTGGGCGCGCGTGAAGACGCGGCCCGGGTGCTGCGCCAGGTACTTGAGCAGCTCGAACTCCTTGAAGGTCAGGTCCAGGACCCGGCCCTTCAGCTTCGCGCTGTACGTCGCCTCGTCCACGGAGAGATCGCCGTTGCGGATCTCCATGGGGGAGTCGTCGGCCACGATCTGCTGGCGGCCCATCGCGAGACGGAGCCGCGCCTCGACCTCGGCCGGACCTGCCGTGTCGAGAAGTACGTCGTCGATGCCCCAGTCGGCGGTGACGGCCGCGAGGCCACCCTCCGTCACGACGAGGACGAGCGGACAGCCAGGGCCCGTGGAGCGGAGGAGCTGGCAGAGGCTGCGGACCTGCGGGAGGTCACGGCGGCCGTCGATCAGGATGACGTCGGCACCAGGGGTGTCGACGAGGGCCGGGCCTTCGGCGGGGGCCACCCGCACGTTGTGCAGCAGCAGGCCGAGGGCGGGAAGCACCTCCGTCGACGGCTGAAGGGCATTGGTGAGGAGCAGCAGAGAACTCATCGCTGCTCACCTGCCACGGTCGTCTTACGGTCGTGCACGGTTCGCTCGCCCATAACGTCGGTTCCTCCTCGGTCCCTGCGAGGACGTTTACGGCACTGCTTCGTACTGATTCCTGCGGCGGGGAGCCCGCGCCCTGGGCTTCCCCTGTGCGGTTCCTCCGGATTCGTAACGACCGATTCGCTCGTTCGTATACAAGGCCTCAGAAAGCACGAAAGGACCCGGGGGCTTCGCTGCCCGGATCCTCTGCCAAGGAGAATAGCCCACATGACTTCCGGTCCGGCAGGCCAAGCGGCGGGATCTTCTGTGCCGCCGATCACTCGCATTCCCTCCCGTGTTCAACGGCGCGCAACGCTCCGTACACGGGACGGCGTCGACATCGACGCCGCGTACGACCCCGGACCCGACCCCGCGGGCGACCTTGCGATCGTGCTCGCGCACGGCTTCACGGGCGACCTGGAGCGGCCTCACGTGCGCCGCGCGGCGGGCGTCTTCGCGCAGCGTGCGGCCGTGATCACCTTCTCCTTCCGGGGGCACGGGGCGTCCGGCGGGCTCTCCACGGTCGGCGACCGCGAGGTGCTCGATCTGGCGGCCGCCGTGGAGTGGGCGCGGTCGCTCGGGCATGCGCGGGTGGTGACCGTGGGCTTCTCGATGGGCGGCTCGGTGGTCCTGCGGCACGCGGCGCTCAGCGGTTCCGCGCACGGGGGGCGCACGGAAGCGCGGGTTGACGCGCAGATCGACGCGGTGATCGCGGTGAGCGCGCCGGCCCGCTGGTACTACCGGGGGACCGCGCCGATGCGGCGGCTGCACTGGCTGGTGACGCGGCCGGTGGGGCGGGCCGTGGGGCGCCTTGGCCTGCGGACCCGTATCCACCCGGACGAGTGGGACCCGGTCCCGCTCTCGCCGGTCGAGTCGGTCCCGCTGATCGCGCCGACGCCGCTGCTCATCGTGCACGGCGACCGGGACCCGTACTTCCCCGTCGACCACCCGCGGATGCTGGCCGCTGCCGCGGCGGGCGGGGCGGAACTGTGGCTGGAGGCGGGGATGGGGCACGCCGAGCACGCGGCGGACGACGCGCTCCTCGGTCGGATCGCCGAGTGGGCCACGGCATCATGGACGTCGGCAACCGCCGACTGACCGACCGAGAGGAGAGCCGCATGGTGAACGGCACCATTCGTTACTGGGCCGCGGCCAAGGCGGCCGCGGGGATCGCCGAGGAGCCGTACGCGGCCGGGACGCTCGCCGAGGCGCTGGACGCGGCGCGGGAGCGGCACCCCGGGGAGCTCGTCCGTGTGCTGCAGCGATGCTCGTTCCTCGTCGACGGTGACCCCGTGGGGACCCGTGGGCATGAGACGGTACGGCTGGCCGAGGGCGGCACGGTCGAGGTGCTCCCGCCGTTTGCAGGAGGGTGAGGCGCGCCATGAGCGATCAGCCGTATCAGGGGTACGAGGGGTACGAGGGGTACGAGGGGTACGAGGGGTACGACCCCTATCAGCAGCAGGGGTATCCCCCTGAGCAGCAGTACCCCCCGGAACAGCAGCAGTACCCCCAGCAGGGGTATGCCCAGGACGCCTACACCCAGCAGTGGGAAGGGCAGACCTGGGACACGCAGATCCAGCCTTCGCCTGTGGCGGACGTGACGGATACGGCGTATCTGCCTCCGCAGGCCGCCGCGTCGTACGGCGCCCCTCCGCCCGTCTATGCGGAACCCGGCAGTGAAGGCCATGCCCACCCTTCCCCAAGCTCTCAACTTCGTTCGAGCAGGGGAGACCCCACTCGCCCTGCGGGACGCCTGCCCATGGAACCGGCGGCGGACACCGCGTCCGCATCTGACAGCTACGGCCCCGCCACCACCACCGGCAACCCCCGGATCACCGACGCCCAGCGCGCCCGTGCCGAAGGGCGTTCGCCGATCATCGAGCCGGGGATTCAGCCCGCGGGGATCACCGCCGTGCTCGGGCTGCTGCTTGCCGGTGGTGCCGCCGTCGGGCAGTACGCGCTGCTCGTGCCGCTGGTCATCCTGCAGGCCGTCACCGCCGCCGGATGGTTCCGGCTGAACGGGATGTGGCCCGCCCGGCAGGGCATCGCGCTCGCCTTCCTCGGTGGTGTCGTCGCCGACATCGCGCTGCTCGCCATCGGCAAGGAGAACGCGCCCGCCGCGATCCTGGGCACCCTCGGCGTCTGGGTGCTGCTCGTGCTGGTGCTGCAGCTGCGCAGCCGTGCCTCCGCCGACGAGCGGATGTACGGGCTGATGGCCACCGTCGCCTCCGCCGCGCTCGCGATCGTCGCGGCCGGGCACCTCGCGGCGGCGGACGAGGCCGTGACGGTGGGTGCCATCGCCGTGGCCGTGGCCGTCCTGGCCCGCGCCCTTCCGCTGCCGACGGCCGCCTCCGTGGTCGTCGCGCTGCTCGCCGCCGCCGGGGCGGGCGTCGCCGTCGGCGGCATGACCGACTACGGCAGCAAGGGCGCCCTGCTGGGCCTCGGCGCCGGTGTCTGCGCGCTGATCGGCCACCGGGTGGCCAGCTATGACTACCCGTCCCGGTTCGTGCACATGACGGCGGGCGTCGCCCTGCCCCTCGCGGCCGCGGCCCCGGCCGTCTACGTACTCGGCCGTGTCATCGGCTGAATCGGCGTACAACTGATCGTCACAGCTGATCGACAGGTCCCCGGGGGGGGCCCCCCCCCCGGGGGCGCGGCCTGTTGAGGGAGGGCCGGGCAGCGGGGGGGGGGGGTCAACCCGCAATAGGACACCCCCCCGGCGACA
>NZ_JBHYIG010000062.1:21909-22947 GCF_042740015.1 Streptomyces sp. NPDC059037 | reverse complement strand
TACGGGTCTACAATATCTTCTACCATCTATTCCTCCCGGCCCGGGGCGGCCCCCCCCGGCCGGGGACCTGTCCTTTAGGCTCGCGGCATCGACAGCTGAGGTGGGGGAACACCGGACATGAGCAAGCGCGCAGTGCGAATACTTCTGATCGTCGTCGTGATCCTGGGCGGCCTGTTCGTGGGCGCCGACCGTCTCGCGGTGGGATTCGCCGAGGACGAGGTCGCGGACAAGCTGCGTACCAGCGAGGGGCTCAGCGAGACGCCGGACGTCTCGATCAAGGGCTTCCCCTTCCTGACCCAGGTCGTCGGCGGCACGCTCGACGACGTCGAGATCGGCATCAAGGACTACGACGCCACCTCCGGCTCCGACAAGATCCGCATCGCCGATCTGAACGCCCGGATGCAGGGCGTCGAGTTCTCCGGCGACTACAGCTCGGCGACCGCCGAGAAGGCCACCGGAACGGCCCGTATCTCCTACGACGAGCTGCTCAAGGAGTCCCAGGGCGAGCCGGTCAAGCTGCCGCTCGGCGCCACCGGCAAGGTGGTCGGCCTCTCCGACGGCGGCGACGGCAAGATCAAGGTCGAGGTCGAGGTGAGCAAGGGCGGCGTGAAGCTGCCGAAGCCGGTGCATGTGCTGAGCTCGGTCCGGGTCGAGGACGACACCATCAAGGTGCACGCCGACGAGATCCCGAAGAACCTCGAGGTCATGGGCGTGACCATTCCGCTCCCCGAGGGGCTCGTCCGCGATGTCACGGACTTCGAGGAGAAGGTCGGCGGCCTTCCGGGCGGCATCAAGATCGACGAGGTGAAGGCGGCGCAGGACGGCGTGAACATCTCGGTCAAGGGCACGAACGTGAAGCTGGCCGGCTGACGCCGCGCGGGGCCGCGTACAGCGGCCGTTCCGCAGTACGAGACAGAGCCGTCCGCGCGATGGATGCGGCGGGGGTCCAACAGCCCCCGCCCCCCCCCCGCCGCCGTTAGGCGTGAAACGAACACAAAAATCGTCAGTATGGCGCTGAGCAAACAACAAAACACTCTG
>NZ_JBHYIG010000062.1:0-21899 GCF_042740015.1 Streptomyces sp. NPDC059037 | reverse complement strand
GCGGGGCGTTACCGATGTCCGCCCCCGCCCGGGCGGCGCGGGGGATGCGGCGGGGTGAACACCGCCCCCCGCCCCCGCGCGGACGGCTTTCGCGTTCAACGAATCCCAGTATGCGGATGATCGCGTCTCAGCATCCGACACGCCGGTGACATGGCCGCCCCTGCGTCCCTACGATCGGACACATGCAACGACAGGCGGACCTCACGAAGCGGCGGGCAGTAGACCTGTGCCGCGTCGCCGCCATGCTCTGTCGCACCTTCTGAGCGGGAGCTCCGACCCCCGCATCCCCCAGGCCCGTTGACCCCCGTCAGGGCCACCCCGTGCCGTGTACGCCGCGCCACCGCGTGATCACCGCCCGTACCGGCAGCCCCTCGCACAGCACCGCAGCCGCCGTAACTGCCCCGGAGGAGAAGAAGCATGAGCCGCAGCGACGTCCTGGTAGACGCCGACTGGGTCGAGGCCCACATCGACGACCCGAAGGTTGTCATCGTCGAGGTCGACGAAGACACCTCCGCGTACGACAAGAACCACATCAAGAACGCGGTCCGCATCGACTGGACCACCGACCTCCAGGACCCGGTCCGCCGCGACTTCGTCGACCAGGAGGGCTTCGAGAAGCTCCTCTCGGCCAAGGGCATCGCGAACGACACGACCGTCGTCCTCTACGGCGGCAACAACAACTGGTTCGCGTCCTACGCCTTCTGGTACTTCAAGCTCTACGGCCACCAGGACGTGAAGCTCCTCGACGGCGGCCGCAAGAAGTGGGAGCTCGACTCCCGCGACCTGGTCGACGGCGACCAGGTGCCGCAGCTCGCGGCCACCTCGTACAAGGCCAAGCCCCAGGACACCTCGATCCGCGCCTTCCGCGACGACGTCGTGGCGGCCATCGGCTCGCAGAACCTGGTCGACGTCCGTTCGCCCGACGAGTTCAGCGGCAAGCTGCTCGCCCCGGCGCACCTTCCGCAGGAGCAGTCGCAGCGTCCGGGCCACGTCCCGTCCGCGCGCAACATCCCGTGGTCGAAGAACGCCAAGGACGACGGCACCTTCAAGTCGGACGACGAGCTCAAGGAGCTCTACGCCGACGAGCAGGTCGACCTGGCCAAGGACACCATCGCGTACTGCCGCATCGGTGAGCGCTCGGCGCTCACCTGGTTCGTGCTGCACGAGCTCCTCGGCGTCGAGAACGTCAAGAACTACGACGGCTCGTGGACCGAGTACGGCTCCCTCGTCGGCGTCCCGATCGAGCTCGGCGCCAACAAGTAACCCTCCCGAACCGCAGCCAGCAGTAGTGAGCAGTTAGGACAACGCATATGTGTGGAGCGAAGGCAGGCGGCCCCGACGCCTCGACGATCAAGCCCGGCGAGACCACCATCCAGGGCCAGGTGACCCGCGACGGCGAGCCCGTAAGCGGCTACGTCCGCCTGCTCGACTCGACCGGCGAGTTCACGGCCGAGGTCCCCACCTCGGCGACCGGCCAGTTCCGTTTCTACGCGGCCGAGGGCACGTGGACGCTGCGCGCCCTCATCCCGGGCGGCACGGCCGACCGCACGGTCGTCGCCCAGACGGGCGGCCTCGCCGAGGTCGCCATCGCGGTCTGACGACAGCGGATCACTGACGGCTGAAGGGCCGCACCCCAGGGGTTGGACGCCACTGGAACGGGGTGCGGCCCTTCGGCTACGACGGGGGCGGCCCGGCTACGGCTGCCGCCGGCGCTTGCCGTCCAGTTCGTCCCACCACTCGTCGGACTTCGGGTCCCCCGAAGGGTCGTCCCACCAGCGGTCCTCGGGGCCGCGCCGGTTCGCCACCATGGCCGCCACCGGCGGGATCACCATCGCCACGACGCACATCCCGACGGCCACGGGGATCGACCAGAGACGCACGACGCCCCACGCCAGGACGAACAGGGCGATGCACGTCCCCATCATGGTGAAGTACACATGGCGGCGTCGCGCGTACATAAGACCAGCGTACGGCCGGGTTGCTCAGTAGACGAGGGCCTGCGTGCCGTCCGTCATGGCCTCCTGGACGAAGACCTGGGCGCCCGCGATCCGCACTCCTTCGAGTACGTCCTTCTCCGTGATCTCGCGGCGGGCGGCGCACTGCGTGCAGAGCGTGATCTGCCCGGCGGCGAGGATCGACGCGATCAGGTCCGGCAGCGGCGCCGCGTGCGGAAGCTCGAACTCCGCGGCGCGACCAGGCAGCGCGAACCAGGAGGACTCGCCGGTCAGCCAGAGCGAGACCTCCACCCCGCTGGCCACGGCCACGGCCGCCACCGTGAACGCCTGCGAGCAGCGCTCGGGGGCATCGGCCCCCGCGGTCACCTTGATCACGAGCTTCTTCGCCATGGCCGCATCGTAAGGCCACCTCGCCGGGAGAGTCCGGCCGCTCCCTACTAGAGTGGGAGCGGCTCTGATACCTGCCCCGATAGCTCACCGAGGAGCACCCCGTGCTTGAGGCCTTCTTCTCCGCCCTGCTGGTTCTGGTCTGCGTCGGCGTGATCGCCTTTGCCGGTCTCTCCGTGAAGAAGCTGTACCAGGGTCAGCGCTGAGCCCGTACGCCTTTCTCCACCCGTACGCCGTCTAGAGAACGCCTGAGCCTCCCATGATCGAGATTCCGTCCGACCTGCACCCCGACCTCGTTCCCCTCGTCTGGCTCCTCGGCAACTGGGCCGGGGCGGGCGTCACCGACTTCCCCGGCGCCGAGAAGGCGAACTTCGGCCAGGAAGTCTCCTTCAGCCATGACGGGCGCGACTTCATCGAGTACCGCTCGAACACCTGGGTCCTCGACGCCGAGGGCAACAAGGTCAAGCCGCTGGAGTCCGAGACGGGCTACTGGCGCATCGACAAGGACCGCAAGGTCGAGGTCGTGATGGTCCGCGACAGCGGCGTCGTGGAGATCTGGTACGGCGAGCTCGCCGACCAGAAGCCGCAGATCGACCTGGTCACGGACGCCGTCGCGCGCACCGCGTCGTCCGGCCCGTACACCGGTGGCAAGCGGCTCTACGGCTATGTGAAGAGCGACCTGATGTGGGTCGGCGAGAAGCAGACCCCCGAGGTCCCGCTGCGGCCGTACATGTCGGCGCAGCTGAAGAAGGTCGTCTCGCCCGAGGAGGTCGCCGAGATGGCCCGCGGCCTGGGTGATCTGCCGGACGACGGCATCGCTTTCTTCAAGTAGGCCTACACTCCGAGGTGTGGTGAGCACCGACTGGAAGAGCGATCTGCGGCAGCGCGGCTACCGGCTGACTCCGCAGCGCCAGCTTGTCCTCGAGGCCGTCGACACCCTTGAGCACGCGACCCCCGACGACATCCTCGGCGAAGTGCGGAAGACGGCGTCGGGGATCAACATTTCCACGGTGTACCGGACCCTGGAGCTCCTGGAGGAGCTCGGCCTGGTCAGCCACGCGCACCTGGGGCACGGGGCGCCGACGTACCACCTGGCGGACCGCCACCACCACATCCACCTGGTCTGCCGGGACTGCACGAACGTCATCGAGGCCGATGTCTCCGTCGCGGCGGAGTTCACCGCGAAACTGCGGGACACGTTCGCCTTCGACACGGATCTGAAGCACTTCGCGATCTTCGGGCGCTGCGAGAACTGTTCGGCCAAGGGACAGACCAAGGAATAAGCGCGCGGCCTACCGGGTCGTAGTGTTGGTGAACATGAAGAGCCCCCTCCTGTCCCTGCCCGGCGCCGTCCCCGCCGAGGGCGTGGACGAAGGCGTCGCCGCCCACTACGGCGATCTGTTCCGTGAGCAGCGCGCCCTCGCCGACGGCACCGGTCTCGTGGACCTCTCGCACCGCGGCGTCGTCACCGTCTCCGGACCCGACCGGCTGAGCTGGCTGCATCTGCTGCTCACCCAGCATGTGAGCGAGCTGCCCGCCGGAACGGCCACCGAGGCGCTGATCCTCTCCGCGAACGGCCACATCGAGCATCACCTCGCCCTCGTCGACGACGGCGAGACGGTGTGGGCGCACGTCGAGCCCGGCACGCAGGACGCGCTGGTCGCGTACCTGGAGAGCATGAAGTTCTACAACCGGGTCGAAGTCGCCGACCGCACCGACGAGTTCGCGGTGGTGCACCTGCCGGCCGGTTCGATCGCGCCGGTCCCGGACGGCGTCGTCGTACGCGAGATGCCGCACGGCAGGGACCTGTTCCTGCCACGTACGTCCCTTGAGTCGTACGCCGACGAGAACGGCCCGGCGATCGGCATCCTCGCCCACGAGGCGCTGCGCGTGGAGGCGCACCGGCCGCGGCTCGGCTTCGAGACCGACCACCGCACGATCCCGCACGAGCTGGGCTGGATCGGCTCCGCGGTGCATCTGCAGAAGGGCTGCTACCGCGGCCAGGAGACGGTCGCCCGCGTCCAGAACCTGGGCAAGCCGCCGCGCCGCCTGGTCTTCCTGCACCTGGACGGCAGCGAGGTGCATCTGCCGGTGGCCGGCACGGAGCTGCGCCTGGCCTCCGAGGGCGATGAGGGCCGCAAGCTGGGCTTCATCACGACGGCCGTACGCCACCACGAGCTGGGCCCGATCGCGCTCGGGCTCATCAAGCGGAACGTACCGGTGGACGCGGAGCTGGTCGCGGGCACGACGGCCGCGGCCCAGGAGGTCGTGGTCGAGCCGTAGCAATCGGCCCCGGGCTCACATCTCCAGCAGGACCGTGAAGGGGCCGTCGTTCGTCAGCGAGACCCGCATCTGGGCGCCGAAGCGTCCCGTCGCCACCGTCGCGCCCAGCGCCCGCAGCTGGGCGACGACCTCGTCGACCAGGGGCTCGGCGACATCGCCGGGCGCCGCCGCGTTCCAGGTGGGCCTGCGGCCCTTGCGGGCATCGCCGTACAGCGTGAACTGGCTGATGACCAGCAGCGGCGCGTCGATGTCCGAGCAGGACCTCTCGTTCGTCAGCATCCGAACGGACCAGAGTTTGCGGGCCAGTTGGGCCGCTTTCTCCTTGGTGTCCTCGTGGGTGACCCCCACGAGGACACAGAGCCCCTCGCCCTTGATCTCACCGACGGTCTCGCCCTCGACGACGACGCTCGCCCCGTCCACCCTCTGCACCACAGCACGCATACGGACCATCATGCCGTGCCTCCCCGTGCCCCGTACGGCGGCGACGCCTCGCTCCAAGGCGTGCACCTGAACCCCCCATCTGGGGCCGATTGGGGGCACTCGCTCACATAGCGGCCACCGGGGGTGGCACGATGCTCACACGCGGTGTACCGCGCCGGTCGAGGGGACGGTAGAGCCACATGAGCACACCAAGTACGGGACAGCCGCCCGGACCTGTGTCACTGACCCGCATGAGCGCCGCACGACGTACGAACGTGCCGCGTCCGCCCACGCAGCGCACGGGCAGCCCGGTGCTGCCCGATCAGGTGGAGCGCGACCTGTCCGCGCTGCTCCTGCGCGAACTGCGCGAGCTGCGCCGTGACGCGCAGCGGAACGAGGCGGATCTCAGTTACGTACGACGTCTGCTGCAGGGACGGATCGACATCCTGCGGGCTGAGGCGGCCCGGCGCGGGGACCCGCTGGGGTCGGCCGCGCAGGGGCAGGTCGGTCCTGTCGTCGACCGGCTGCACGAGATCCTGCGGGACGCCCCGGCCCGGCACCGCTCGTCGGCCCGCCATGTGACGCTCGGCACCCCGCACAGCGCGGAGTACGGCCTGCTGGCCACGGAGATGCTCGCCGAGGTCGAGCTCTCCGACCTGGAGGCCCGTACGGACGACGAGCTGCACACCGCCATGGGGCGCCTGGTCCGCTACGAACAGCAGGTTTCCCGCCGCCGGCAGGAGCTGCAGCACACGGCGGACGATTGCAGTGCGGAGATCGCCCGCAGGTACCGTGAAGGCGAAGCACAAGTAGACGATCTGCTCTCGTGACCCGGTGATCCCGGCATCCGCGGGCGGCCCGTCACGCCACCTCCGCCCCGGAAGGCCGAAACATGACCTCCACCGCTGCCCCTCTCATACCTCCGGTCCTCGCCGAGGTCGTACGATCCGGCTTCGTCGAGGGCCGCCACAGGGGAAGCCTGGTGCTGCTCGCGGCCGACGGCGGCGTGGAGCTGGCGATGGGGGACGTGACGGCGCCGGTCTTCCCGCGTTCGGCGAACAAGCCGATGCAGGCCGCGGCGATTCTGCGGGCGGGGCTCGACCTCTCCGGCGAGCGCCTCGCGCTGGCCGCGGCCAGCCACTCCGGGGAGGGCTTCCACCGGGATCTCGTCCAGAAGATGCTGGCGGAGCACGGTCTGACGGCCGCGGACCTGCAGTGCCCGGCGGACCTGCCGCTCGACCCGGTCGAGGCCGAGACATATCTGGCAGCGGGTGCCGTTCGTGACCGGGTCACGATGAACTGCTCGGGCAAGCACGCGGCGATGCTGGCGGTCTGCAAGCTGAACGGCTGGGACGCCGATGCGTACCTCGACCCGGAGCACCCGCTCCAGCGGCTGATCCTGACGGTCGTCGAGGAAGCGGCGGGGGAGCAGGTCGCCGCCGTCGGCACGGACGGCTGCGGGGCGCCCCTGATGGCGATATCCCTCACCGGCCTCGCCCGCGCCTTCCGCCACTTCGTCCTGGCCCCCGAGGGCAGCGCCGAGCGCCGGGTCGCGGACGCGATGCGGGCCCATCCCGAGTACGTCGCAGGGACGCGCCGCCCCGACACCTGGCTCATGCGGGAGCTGCCGGGCACCCTCTCCAAGATGGGCGCAGAGGCGGTCCAGGCCCTCGCCCTGCCGGACGGCCGCGCGCTCGCCTTCAAGGTGGACGACGGCGGGCTGCGGGCGCTGGGGCCGGTCCTTGCGAGGGCGCTGAGCCTGGCCGGGGTGGAGGCGGATGTGCTCGCCCGGGTGGGGCGTGTGCCGCTGCTTGGCGGGGCTGCCGAGGTGGGGGAGATCCGGGCGGCGTTCTAGGGCCCCGAAGGGGCGCGGGGCTGTGACATGTGCGGCTCCGCCACGTGGGCGCGACCAGCCACGAGGGACCCGCAGCCGAAAAAGAATCCGGATGCGACCCGGACGGCCCCCGGCCTAGCGTGACTCCATGAGCGACATCACCGTCAGGCCCATCGCAGATGACGAGCTCCCGGAGTGGATCCGCGCCTGCAACGCCGGCTTCCTCCACCCCTTGGCGAAGGTCTCCGACGAGGTGGTCGCCAACCGCAGGGCGAGCATCGACTACGCCCGCACCCTCGGCGCCTTCGACGGCGACCGCATCGTCGCCACCTTCAGGTCGTTCGCGCAGCAGCTCACCGCGCCCGGCGGCACCCCCGTCCCCGCCGACGCCGTCTCGAACGTCACCGTCTCCCCGACGCACCGTCGCCGCGGCCTCCTCAACCGCATGATGTCCGCCGACCTCGCCGCGGCGAAGGAGCGCGGTGACGTCGTCGCCACGCTCATCTCCGCCGAGTACCCGATCTACGGGCGCTACGGCTTCGGGCCCGCGACGGTCGCCACCGAGTGGACGATCGACGTCGCGCGGTCCGGGCTCGACCCGCGCTGGGCGGGCCCGGCAGGGGGCGCCCGTATCGACCTCGTGGACGGCGGCGACGTACGCAAGGAAGGTCCCGCACTGCACGACCGGCTGCGGGCCCGCACGCAGGGTGTCGTCGACCGCGACGAGCGCTGGTGGCTGCAGAACACCGGGCAGCTGATCACCCCCGAGAACCCGTGGACCGAGCCCTTCTACGCGCTCTACCGCGCACCGTCCGGCGAGGTCGAGGGCCTGGTCGCGTACAAGACGGACGACGAATGGACCGACGCGAGCCAGCCGCGGAACACACTGACCGTGCTCGGCCTGATCGCCGTCACGCCCGACGCCGAGCGCGCCCTGTGGCGCTACCTCTGCTCGATCGACTGGGTCACCACGGTCAAGACGGACAACCGGGCCCCCGACGACCTGCTCCCGCTGTTCCTGCCGGACCCGCGCGCCGCCAGCCTCAGCCGGCAGACGGACTGGCTGTGGGTGCGGATCCTGGATGTCGTACGGGCGCTGGAATCGCGTACGTACGGGACGTCGGGTTCTCTGGTGCTTGAGATCGCCGACCCCGCGGGTTTCGCCGCCGGCCGCTACCGGCTCGACGCGACACCGGACGGGGCGGTGTGTGCGCCGACCGCGGACCCGGCCGAACTGTCCCTCGGTGTCGGCGAGTTGGGGACGCTGTGGCTCGGTGACGAGTCCGCGGTGCGGCTGGCCGGGGCGGGGCGGGTGACTCAGGAGCGGGCGGGCGCGGCCGCTGCCGCCGACTCACTGTTCCGTACACCCAGGCGCCCGTGGTGCCCGGACATCTTCTGACTTCTTCGACCGATGACTTCTTCGACCGACTTCTTCGACCGACTTCTTCGGCTGACCTCTTCGGCTGACTTCTTCGAGTTGAGCGACTGACCGGACTCCCGGCTCCCCTCCGGATGGGAGCCCGGTCAGCCCGTCTGATCAGCCCGACTGGGCAAGCAGCAGGACGAGGAGCACGGCCCCGACCCCGCTGATCTTGGTGTTCTTGGCCTTGATGCCCACGGTCAGCAGGACGAAGGCGACGATGCCCAACGGTCCGTACTTCCACTGGATGAGCTGCTCGAATCCAATGGCGAGGGCGGCTATGACGATGGCGATGAGCGGCATGACGTTCCCCCTTTCGGGACCGGGCGGGGACCCGGTCCCATCCGGCTGGTAGCCATCCGACGGCCAACGGCTGGTGGCCAACCCCGGAGGGTCTTGCCAGGTTGCCTAAGTTGGCTACCAACTTCATCTGAGTTATCTCCGCGATGGCTCGACTCATAACCACCTTCCGAGCAACTCCCCAAAGATGGCGCGAAGTTGTACTGTTTGGTTGTGAGCCCGGAACATGCCCCCGTCAATGGGATGAAGAGGCCGCACACGTCGCACCGCGACGTGGCCGACGAGTTGCGCGAACGGATCAGGTCCGGTGCGCTGCGGCCGGGCCAACGCATGCCCACCCAGGCGGAGTTGGCCGACGAGTTCGGTGTGGAGCGAGGCGTCGTGCGCGAGGCGCTGCGCATCCTCCAGGGCGAGAACCTGCTGGCGAACGTGTCCAAGGGCAGCCCGGCGACGGTCGCCGACACCCGTGGCCGCCCGCTCTCCGGGCCCGGCGGGGTCAGGCCGCAGCCCACCATGGTCGGGCTCGCGCCGCGCATAGCCGCCGCGTTCGAGGCTCAGCACGTAGAGATCGACGCCCTTTGCCTGACCTCCATCTCGCTCACGATGGCGATCGGGGAACCCCTCCGTCAGATTCACGCCGGACAGCGGAAACCGGCCAAGGTCACCGTCCGGGTGCTGCTGCCGAGCCGCAGCATCGACCTCGCCTTCCCGGCGCCGGTGGACATCGGTGACGACGAGGGCGGCCAGGTGCACCGCCGCTGGCTCGACCAGCGCAACGCGCAGGGGCAGGTGCTTCGCCACAACCTCCTCGCGCTGCGCACCTCGCACGGGATCGACGTGGACGTCTCGTTCCGCGCCCTGCCGTTCACGCCGCCGGTGAAGCTGTACCTGCTCAACGGCTCGGAGGCGCTCTTCGCGTACTACACCCTCACCAAGCAGAGCGAGGAGATCGACCACGAGCACCTGGAGATGTACGACGCCCAGGGCGCGCAGTCGATGCTCTTCCCTTTCCAGCAGGGTGACGGGCTGCGGGACACGACGTTCGTGGAGCAGTCGCATCTGTGGTTCGACGCGCTGTGGGGGACGATCAGCCAGGATCTGGAGCTGGCGCGGGGTTGAGTACGCTCCCCTCAGATCCTCAGATAGCGGGGCCGGTCATCATCAGCGCGAGCACGACGGCGCCGATGGAACTGCAGGTGGGGCTCTTCGCCTTGATGCCAACGGTGAGCAGCAGCAGTCCGACGATGCCCATGGGCCCGTACTGCCACTGCACGAACTGCTCGAAGGTGACGGCGAACACGGCTGCGAGGAGGGCTATGACGGTCATGGTGGTTCCCCCTTCTGCCATCTTGAGTAAGTTGGCAACCAACTTCACTTAAGTTGTCCCCACTTGGTCCCACGCCATAAACAACTTCAAGACAACTGCCGTGAGATGGCGGGGAGTTGTATCGTCTGGTCGTGACCCAGGAGAACGTTGCAGTGAACGGCAGTAGTAGCGGCAGCAGCGGCAGCAGAAAGCTCTCCCCCCAGGACATCGCCGACGCACTCCGCGACCGCATCCGCTCCGGCGCCCTCAAACCGGGCGACCGTCTTCCCACGCAGGCGGTGCTCGCGGAGGAGTTCGGCGTGGAACGGGGCACGGTGCGGCAGGCGTTGAAGACGCTGCAGGGGGACGGGCTGCTCGCGAACGTGAGCAAGGGGAGTCCGCCGAGGGTGGCGGCCGCCCCGTCGGCACCGGCGGCGTCGGGCGTGGAACCACAAGCGTCGATGGTCGGCCTCGCACCACGCCTGGCGGAGGCGTTCTCGCAGCCCCACGTCCGGATAGACGTGGTGTCTTTCACGGCGGAAACCCTGATGATCGCCCTGGGCGAGCCGGTCCGCCTCATCCACGAGGGCCGCCTGCGTCCCGAATCCATCTCCGTACGCATCCTGCTGCCCAGCAGCGACATCGACCTGGCCTTCCCGAAGCCGATCGAGGGCGAGGACGAGGGAGGCAGGGTCCACCAGCGCTGGCTCCAACTGCGCAACACCCAGGGCCAGGTGCTGCGCCACAACCTGCGGGCGCTGCGCCAGTCGCACGGCATCGAGGTCGATGTCTCCTTCCGCGCGCTGCCCTTCACCACTCCCGTGAAGCTCTACCTCCTGAACGGCCGGGAGGCCCTTCTCGCTTACTACACGATCGGGCGCAACACCCTGGACGTCGGCACCGCGGAGGTGGAGGCGTACGACGTGGGCGGCCTGACATCACCGCTGTTCTCCTTCGAGACGGGGGCGACCCATCGGGACACGGCATTCGTCGACGAGTCGCAGAAATGGTTCACCGCCCTCTGGGAAACCATCTCGACTGACCTGACACTCTCTTGGTGACTCCTGATACGACGCAGACTGAGCGGATGGCAGAAGAGGCCGAGAACCTTCGAGAACTGATCACTCCCGCCCGTTTCGTGCTCTTCGACTTCGACGGGCCCATCTGCCGGCTCTTCGCCGGGCATTCGGCGGAGCGGATAGCGCGTGACCAGGTGCGCTGGCTCGAGGAGCGGGGCCTGCGCGGGCTGCTGACCAAGGAGGAACGGGAGCAGCCGGATCCGCACGCCGTGCTGCGCGCGGTCGACCGCAGGCATCCCGGCAGCGATCTGGTGGCCGAACTGGAGGAACGTCTCACCCAGCAGGAGCTCATGGCGGTGAGCTCCGCCTGGCCCACCCAGTACGCGGACCCGCTCATCATGACGTGGCACGCGATGGGCTCGCGCCTGGCCATCACGACGAACAACTCCCCCAAGGCGGTGACCAGTTATCTCACCACCCGGGGCCTGATCCGCTGCTTCCTGCCGCACATATACGGCCGCACCCAGGACCTCCACCTCCTCAAGCCGCACCCGCACTGCCTGAACCGCGCCCTCAACGCGATGGGTGCGGAGCCTGCGGCGGCCCTGATGATCGGCGATGCTCCGACGGATTACGAGGCGGCGCAGGTGGCCGGGGTGGGCTTCTTGGGGTACGCGCGTAATGAGCGGAAGGAGAAGCTGTTGCGCGCTGCGGGGGTGGAGCATGTGGTGGGGTCGTTGGAGTTGGTGTTGAGGGTTTTGCGGGGGCGGGCGTGAGCTAGACCTCCGGACGCCGACGCCGGCCCAAGTGCCCCCGACGCCGCTTGGCGGCGCGTACCGCCCACTGAAGAAGCTGCTCGATCCCCACGGCCACCATGGCCGGGAGCAGCTGAGAGAGAACCACGTGACCCCACCCCTCGGGCTTCACCGGCCGGACCGGCGAAGCGATCAACCTTCCGTCCAATTTGGCTGATTGGCTTGAGATTTGTTTGCCCGAGGTGGCTGATCGCTTAACCAACTGCCTTATGCGCCAACCAATTTGACTGGAAAGTGGTTTGCTCGGCGTCCGCCAGAGGTACGGTCGGGGTGTGGTCAGCGAGCGAGCCGGTGATGGTGGCGGCAGTGAGTTCCAGCGGGTCTCCGACGTGCTGCACTCCCGGCTGGCCGACGGCACGTACCCGTTGGGCGGCAGGCTCCCCACTCAACGCGAGCTGGCGAGCGAATTCGACGTCTCCAGGGACACGATTCAGCGGGTGCTGAGGGAGCTCAGCAGTGAGGGGCTCATCCGTTCCAAGCAGGGGAGCGGGTCGCGGGTCGTGAAGGTGCAGTTGGCCCACTCGAGCTCCAGTGGGGTGCATGGGATCGGAGGCAAGGGCCGAGTCTCCCTGGGGCCGATCATCAGGGCTGCGTTCGCCGTTCCGGATGTGGCCCTGGACGTGTTCACGCTGACTTCGGAGTCACTGGACGCACACATCCGGCTTCAGGCGGAGCGTGTACGCCTACGGGAGATCACACCGCAGCGGATCGCCGTCCGCATCCTGCTGCCCTCTGAAGAGCTCGACCTCCCCTACCCGCGTGCGAAGGGCGACCCGGCCGACCCGCGTCCGCAGGAGCGCCTGCGTGCCATCACGCGGCGGCACACGGCGTCGCTGCGCGGCTCTCTGCGGGACCTGCACACCGAGGGGCTCGTGCCGGACGTGAGTGTGGAAGTGCGCCATGTTCCCCTGGTGCCTGCGTTCAAGCTGTACCTGCTCAATGACACCGAGGCACTGCACGGGCCCTACGAGGTCATCGAGCGCCGCATCCTGCTCGACGACGGTGAGGAGATCGACGCCCTCGATGTGCTCGGACTCGGATCGGCCCTCACGCACTATGTGAGGGACGACAGCCCGGATTCGCAGGGAACTCTCTTCGTCGACAGCATGCAGGCCTGGTTCGATTCCTGCTGGTCGCTTCTCGCGAAGCCGTAAGCGAACCGTCCATAAACGGAAGCTTCTCGAACGTGACGTCCCCAAGGAGTGGCGCGTACCTCGTTGGGCCCATCGTTTACCGCCCTGTAGTCGTCTCCCTCATCCTGCGCCACTAGGGTGTGCATCACTTTCGGCTTCCTCGCGTGACTATCCAGGAGCGGCCCGTGGGCGCTTTGCGTTTGCCCAGCATCCCTGCCCTGGTGCCCGCAGAGGAAAGCGAGGCCGACGACCCGGACGCGTACGACGTACTGGTCGAGCACGGGCTGCAGTACGGGAGCATGAGGCGAGGGCATCACAATCGGAACTATTCGTTCTCGCTGACGGATCCGATGGCCCACCTGGTGGACCGTTTGCCCGGTGAGTACGTCACGGTGCGTCAGCGGATGCAGGACGCGCTGCCGGTTGTCATCAGGACCTGGCAGGACGAGTGCGAGATCCTCCGGGCGGTCAAGGGCGCGCTGCCCCACGTGCCCGAGTGTCTGGCCAAACGCGGCGACATCGCGGTGCACAGCTATGTGGAGGGTGTGCCGTTCTCCAGCATCTGCCAGAACGGCAAGCCGGTCGACTCCCTGCTGATCGACGCACTGGCCAACCTGCTTGCCCAGATGACCCAAGTGCGCCGGGAGGCACTGCCCCCGTTGCCGGCGAACTGGCCTCACCCCGATGAGGGCGGGCAGTCGTTCCTGCGGACCCTCACGCTCCTCGCCGAGCGCCAGATCCGTCAGCCCAATTGGGCTGAGTTCGGTGGGCTGTTCGCCGACCTCGGCATCCCCGAGCACGCCCTTCTAGGGATGGCGGAGCGCGTACCGGAGATGGCTCAGCGCCCCTACAGCCTGCTCCACACGGATCTGCACCGCGACAACGTCATCTTCTCGTTCGACGGTGACCCACCGCTGATCTGTGTCGACTGGGAACTGGCCACCTATGGCGACCCGCTGCACGATCTCGCCACCCACCTGGTCCGTATGCGCTATCCCGAGCACCAGTGGGGTGAGGTGGTGGGGGCCTGGAGGAACGCGATGGGACGTCTCAGACCCAGCGCGGTCAACGGCCTGGACCGGGACCTGGGGCACTACGTCGCCTTTGAGCGTGCCCAGTCCGTCTACCCGGATGTGATGCGTGCCGCCAGGTCGCTGGAGAACGTGACCGACCAGCAGGGCCTGGACGAGGCGACGAGCGAAGTGCGCACAGCGTTGGAGAACGCGGCCGCCCCGCTGCAATTGCATGCAGTGCCGGAGGACGACAAGATCCAGCGAGTCCTCTCCCGCTGGCAGGCGGCCCGGTTCGGCAGGCGTGCCGAGGGAATCCGTCAGGTGACCTCGATCTTCTGGGAGCCGAACGAGCGTGTTCCGGAGCACCCCGCGTTCCGCCGGACGGCCGTCCTCGAGGCACTGGTCGCGGAGGCGGATGCCCCGAGTTCCCGGGCATTCAAGGGAACGGCCCACCTCAACACCGTGGTCAGGGTGAACGGCATCGACTTCCCGGTGGTGGTGCGTCGCAAGCTGGCTTCGGCGGACCGCCGTGAGCGCAGCATTCTCAGCGAGCACGCGGTGCTGAGGGTCATTGAGGAGTCTTCGGTAGACGTGCGGGCGCCGCGAGTCCTGGCCCTGGGGACGAGCAATTGGAAGAACCCGTTCGCCATCCATTCCTACGAGGGACAGGGCGCCGGAGACCTGACACCCGATCACCCGGTGGACGGCCTGTTGCCCAACGAGGCGGATCAACTGGTCGACCAGCTCGTCGCGTTGACGCACATCGACGGCAGGCAGCTGGATCCCACCGCACCCAAGTCGGACTTCTACCACCAACTCTGCAATGAACTCGTGCGACTTGTGGTGGATCTGCCCAAGGAGTCCCAGAAGCTCGCTCGTGAACTCGGGCTGCCGGACGGCTACCGCCTGCAGGAGATTCTCAGCCGCCACCGGCTGGCGCCACGCCGGAATTCCCTTCTCCACGGGGACCTCAATCCGTGGAACCTGGTACGCCGTGCCGGAGAACGAGGACGAGGACGTGGACTGACGTTCATCGACTGGGAGATGGCGATGATCGGTGATCCGCTGTACGACCTGGTCCGCCACATGCACCTGACCCCGACCCGTGCCGAGATCAGGCAGCGCATGTTCGCCCGCTGGAGCAAACTCCTTCCGAGTGTGTGCACCCTTGGCTGGAAGGACGACTGGCGGGTGTACCGATGGATCGAGATCGTCCGTTCCGCCTACTTGGACCTGGACCGACTGATCACGGGCACGGGTCTGGACGCGCCCAATGTGCAGCGCGCGGTGGACTCGTACGCGATGACCCTGCAAGCCGCGAAGGCGTCCCTGGGACTGCGGGCGAGTGCGCTGGCCAACCCCTACCTTGTCCGGGCGCTGCCGCGCGGCGAGCATAGAGGTGCCAGGGCGGCGCTGTAGAGGTCTCATCGGGGGAGGGCTCGCGTGGCGGTCACAGTGGGCGGGGCGGCAGGCGACGGCGTGGGCGGACGGTTACGCCGGTACCGGGCGAGATTCGAGCCGGCGGCCACGAAGGCACTGCTGCTCGGCATCTTCTTGACCGGGCTGACCGCGCAGTTCGTCAAGCCGGTCGGCGACGCGCTGGAGGACCAGGCGTTTCTGGGCGGTGCGCTGCTCAGCCTGGTGGGCTATGTGCTGTACGACGCGGTCAGAGAGCTCGCCATCTCGTCCGGTCCTCCGGACCGCGGTCTGGTCAGCTCCCGTGATCTGGGAGGGTTCGTGGGTGAGGCGTTCCAGTCCAGGACCGTCGAGATCTGCTTTCTCGGCTACACCGGGGAGACCCTCTACAACGAGCTGTACCACCGGCTCGAGCGTCTTCTCGACGACCCGGGGCCGACAAGGCGGGTATCGATCAGGATGCTGATACCCGACTTCGGCAGGGAGATGGTGGTGCCGTCCCGCGTGGGGCCCGAGGGCAGGCCGGTCGACTTCCCCGAGTTCCGGTCCCGGCTCGAGGAGAGGTGCCGCGAGTACGACCAGTTTCTGTCCCGGCTGGCGGACCGGCTGAGCCAGCGCGGCCGGGTGACCGTTCAATGCGAGTACCGCCTGTACAACGGTGATCCACGGGACAAGGTGTGCATCTTCAACAAGGAGCTCGTACTGCACGGGCTTTACGACGTCGCTGCCACCATGGCCCTCGAGGACCCCGAGTGCGAGGTCTACGACCCCAAGGGCTACAACACGGACCTCGCCGTCCGCTCCCGCAAGGAGGGGACGGCGGCCGCCGAGACGGCTGTCGCCACGCAGATCAATCACTTCGAAGGTGTGTGGAAACTGGCGGCCACGCCTTCCTGGCGTCGGCAGCCGGTCGTACCCCCCATCACCCCGTCCGCGACCTGAACAACATCTCTCACGCATCATGCATCACGCATAAGGCGCCAGTCCCGACCGCAGCTGTCCGAACCCCCGGTTCGCCGCTGCCACCGCGTCCGGCCATACCTCGTCCGCGCTCTCACCCGCGTCGATCCGGCGCCAGTTCTCCATGGCGAGGATGCGTTGTACGGCGATGATCTGGCCCGCGGCGAGGCGTGCGGGGAGGGGGTCGTCGCCGCCCAGGGCTTCGGCCAGGGTCTGTTCCGAGCGGTCCTGGTACTCGTAGAGGCGGGCTACCAGGGATGGCGTCCCGTAGAGCAGGCGGTGGAAGGCGAGTACCGCCGGGTGGTCGCAGAGGCCCGTCACCGGGTCGTGGCGTTCGAGGCCGTCGAGGAAGTGGCGCTGCAGGGCGTCCAGGGGCGTGCGCTTGGCGGGACGGGTCGTGACGACTCTGGCCGCCTCGTCCTGGTGGTCGGCGAAACGGTGGAGGACGAGGTCCTCCTTGGTGGGGAAGTAGCGGAACAGGGTCGGCTTGGAGATGTCGGCCGCCGCGGCCACCTCCGCGACCGGGACCTTCTCGAAGCCCTTCTCCAGGAAGAGCGCGATCGCGGCCTCCGAGACCGCCTGGTACATCCGCTGCTTCTTGCGCTCCCGCAGGCCGGGGGCACGGGGCCCGGGTGCCGCCGCCTCTTCGTCCGTCATGGGGGCAGCCTAGCGCACGTTTGATTCTCGGTTACGAATTTTACCGGGCGACAAATTTAACTCGGTTACATTATTCTCGTCGGTGTGACGCCCTTTGATGCCCTCCCTGACCCTGACCCTGACCCGGATCTGGACCCGGACCCTGACTCCAGCCCGGTCCCCAACGCCTCCCTCGACCGCGCCCTCGACCGCGCCCTCGCCCAAGAACGTGGCTTCCACGACACCTGCCGCGCCGCCCTGACCGGCATGGTCGACGGGGCGGAGGAGCGGGTCGTCAGGGGAGCGGACGTCTCCGCGTCCGGCGCCGACGCCGAAGTCCTCGGCTACGAGTTCCGCAGCCACGCCAGAGCCATGCGGGAACTCCCCGAAGCGCCCCTCTTCTTCGGCCGCCTCGACTTCGCCGCCGCAGGCCCCGCGGCCGACGAAGCGGGCGATCACCGCGGGCAGAGCTATCACATCGGCCGCCTCCGCATCACCGAACACCCCTCCGCCCCACCCCTGGTGGTCGACTGGCGCGCCCCCGTCTCGCGCGCCTTCTACCAGGCCGGAGCGCGCGACCCGCAGGGCGTCGCCGTCCGCCGCCGCTTCGGCTGGGCGCCCGGCAGCAAGGGCGAATCCGCCGACCTCACCGGCCTGGAGGACGAGCCGCTGGCCGGCGGCGGTCAGCACGCCCCTGCCGGTCAGCACACCCCCGCCGAGCCGCCCGCGCAAAGCAGCCGCAGCCGCAGCCGCAGCCGCATCCTCACCGGCGAGATCGAGCGGCCCCGCGTCGGCCCCATGCGGGACATCGCCGCCACCATCCAGCCCGAGCAGGACGACCTCGTACGCGGTGAACTCGGCGCCTCCGTCTGTGTCCAGGGCGCCCCCGGCACCGGAAAGACCGCCGTCGGACTGCACCGCGCCGCGTATCTCCTCTACACCTACCCCCAGCGTGTGCAACGCGCCGGACTCCTCATCCTCGGCCCCAATCGCACCTTCCTCCGCTATATCGCCGAGGTGCTCCCCTCCCTCGGCGAGACCGGCGTACGGCAGTCCACCGTCGAGGACGAGATCGCCCGCCCCACCGCCCCCGTCCGCGCCCGCGACAGCGAGGCCGCGGCCCGCGTCAAGCACGACGCCCGGATGGCAGCCGTCCTGCGAAGGGCCCTCTACGAGCGCGTCGCGCCGCCCGCCAACTCCCTTGCCGTACCCGAAGGTTCGTACACCTGGCGGGTCCCGCTCGACGAGCTGGAGCGGATCATCGAGGACGTGCGCGCGGAGGAACCCCCGTACGCCGTCGGGCGTGAGCGCGTCCGCACCCGCGCCGTCCGGCACATCCAGCTCCAGGCCGAGCGCCGCGCCGGCGCCGTGCACAACGCCTGGCTGCAGAAGATCTCCCGGGCCCGCCCCGTATCGGCGTTTGTCGACGCGGCCTGGCCGAGGACGCGGCCCGAAGAGGTGCTCGCGGCGCTGCTCGCCGACCCGGAAGCGCTCGCCGCCGCGGCCGACGGCGTCCTCACGGCCGAGGAGCAGCAGGCGATCGGCTGGGCCAAGGCGCCGCGCTCGTACAAGTCGGCGAAGTGGTCCGCCGCCGATCTCGTCCTGCTCGACGAGCTCGCGGGGCTCATCGAACGGCCCGAGGGGTACGGCCACATCGTCGTCGACGAGGCGCAGGACCTCTCCCCGATGGAGGCCCGCGCGATCGCCCGCCGCGCCGGTTTCGGCTCGCTCACGGTCCTCGGCGACCTCGCGCAGGGCACCACCCCGTGGGCCGCGCGCGACTGGCCCGGACTCCTCGCCCATCTGGGGAAGCCGGATGCCGCCGTCGCCCCGCTGACCACCGGCTTCCGCGTCCCGAAGGCGGTCGTGGGGCTCGCCAATCGTGTCCTCGCCACCCTCGACGTGGATGTTCCGCCTGCCCAATCCCTGCGCGGGGACGGTGAGTTGAGGATTCAGGAGGTACGTGACGTGGGCGCCGCCACCGTCGAAGCCGTGCGCGCCGCGCTGTCCCGCGAGGGCTCCGTCGGCGTCATCGCGGCCGACGCGGACACCCCCGGCCTCCGCGATTCCCTCACTGCCGCGGGCATCGAGAGCGCGGGCCCGGAAGAGCTGGGCGCGCGCGTGACGGTGCTGCCCGCGTCCGTCGCGAAGGGTCTGGAGTACGACCACGTGGTCGCCGTCGAACCGGCGGCCATCGCGGAGGCGGAGAGCCGCGGCCCCAGCCGTCTGTACGTGGTCCTGACCAGGGCGGTGTCCCGGCTCGACGTGCTGCACAGCAGGGGGCTGCCGTGGGAGGGGCGGGGCCCCGCGGGCGCATGACACGGGTGCAGGGGCAGGGTGCATGCCGTTGCGGTTATATAGCTCGCGGCGTATGTTCGAGGTATGCCCATACCGTTCGACGTACTCGCGGAGCCCAGCCGCCGGAAGATCCTCGATCTGCTCCTGGAGCGCCCTCACCTGGTGGGTGAGCTCACCGAGCGGCTCGGCATCAGCCAGCCCGGCACGTCCAAGCATCTGCGGGTGCTGCGCGACGCCGGGCTCGTGCGGGTGCGGCAGGACGCGCAGCGCCGCTGGTACGAGCTGCGGCCCGAGCCTCTCCAAGAGCTCGACGCATGGCTCGCGCACTACCGGCACCTCTGGTCCGGCAGCCTCGACGCCCTCGAACGGCACCTCGACGTGATGGACGGTGACTCCTGATGAACATGGACGGTGACTCCTCATGAACCCGCACTCCGACACCCTCGGCCCCGCCGACGACGGCCGGCACAGCGTCCTGCGGATGGAGCGCCGCCTCGCGCACCCGCCCGCCAAGGTGTGGGCCGCGATCACTCAACCCGCGCACCTGGCCAACTGGTTCCCCTCCGAGGTGACGCTCGAGCTGAAGCCGGGCGGCGCGATGGGGTTCCACTTCCCGGGCGACGAGGGCCCCGGCATGACCGGCGAGGTCACCGACGCCGAGGAGCCCCGCGTCTTCGCCTTCAGCTGGGGCGACGACCATCTGCGCTGGGAGATCACCCCTGACGGGGACGGCGGCTCGCTCCTCACCCTCGAGCACACCTTCGGCGACCGCTTCGGCGCCGCGAGCTTCGCCTCCGGCTGGCATCTGTGCCTCTCGGCGCTCGGCCAGTTCCTGGACGGCAGCGGAGCCGAGGTGAGCCAGGACGCGGGGGAGCTGCACGAGGCGTACCTGGAGCAGTTCGACCTCGGTCGCGGCGAGGTGACCGGCGACGGCATCCGTTTCGAGCGGCAGCTGGTCCGGTTCGCGGACAAGGTGTGGGCCGAACTGTGCGCGGGCGAGGAGCCGTTGAAGGGCGACACCGCGCCCGACGGTTTCCTCGCGGACGGCATCTCGGCGGGTCCGGTCACCGAGGTGTCGGCGCCGACTTCACTGACGTACGCCGTCCATCCGAAGGGCGAGGTGCGCTGGGAGTTCTCCGAGGGGACGGGGCACGGGGCTCGACTGGTCCTTACGCAGACGGGCGTCATGGATGATGCGGAAGCGGTGCGGGCGGCCTGGCACGCGCGGATCGAACGGCTGGCGGGTCAGCTGCTGGAGGCCTGACGGGGGCTGCGCCCCCGAAGGGACGCGGGGCTGTGACATGTGCGGCTCCGCCGCGTGGGCGCGACCAGCCACAGGGGCACCCGCAGCCGCGTACGAAACCACTCAGTCGTCAAGCACCGCCTCCATCACCGACTTCGCGATCGGCCCCCCAAGCCGCCCACCCGCAATCTCCGACCGCGGGATATCCATGTCCTTAGGGTCGACGAACACCGCGACCGCGACCGGCGAAGAGCCATCGTCCAGCTTGGCGTAGGAGATGAACCAGGCATACGGCCGCTCGTCGTTGACGTTCGAGCCGTGCTGCGCGGTGCCGGTCTTGCCGCCGACGGTGACGCCGTCGATCTGGGCCTTGTTCGCCGTGCCCTCGTCGACGGTGTGCTCCATCATCTTCTGCACCTTCTGCGCGGTGTCCGCGGAGACGGCCTGGCTGAGCTCCTCCGGCTTGCCCTTCTCGATCGCCGAGAGGTCGGGGCCGCGCAGCTCCTCGACCATGTACGGCTTCATCAGCTTGCCGTCGTTGGCGAGCCCCGCCGCGACCATCGCCATCTGCAGCGGCGTACTGGTGAGAGAGCCCTGGCCCATGCCGGTCAGCGCGGTCTGCGGCTTGTCGAGGTCCTCCGGGTAGCTGCTCGCCGACGAGCGGACGGGGATGAACTGCTCCTCGTTGAAGCCGAACTTCTCCGCCGTCTCGCGCATGTCGTCGTCGCCGACCTTCAGCGCGGTGTCGAGGAAGACGTTGTTGCACGACCACTGCATGCCGACCTTCAGGGACGCCTTGTCGCAGGGCGCGCCCGGCACGTCGTTGCCGATCGTGGTGGAGCTGAGCGGCAGCTTGTAGGGGGCCTTGGCGCCCGTCGGCTTGTCGATGTCGTCGACCACGCCGTGCTCCAGGGCGGCGGCCGCGGTGAGGACCTTGAAGGTGGAGCCCGGCGGATAGATCTCGCGCAGCGCCCGGTTGGACAGCGGCTTGTCCTTGTTCTTGCTGAGCCGGGTGAACTCCTTGCCCTCCTTCGCCGAGATCCCGGCGAAGGAGGAAGGGTCGTACGAAGGAGTGCTCGCCATCGCGAGGACCTTGCCGGTGCGCGGGTCGAGTGCGACCACCGCGCCGCGTGCGTCGAGATCCACCAGGCCCTGGTAGGCGGCCCGTTGGGCCTTCGGGTCGATGGTGGTGATGACGTCGCCGCCGCGCCGCTTCTCGCCGGTCAGCATGTCCAGGGTGCGGCGGATGAAGAGCCGGTCGTCGTCACCGCTGAGGACGCCGTTGTGCACGCCCTCCAGGAACGTCGAGCCCTGGGCCTGCGAGAAGTAGCCGGTGATCGGGGCGTACATGGGGCCTTCCTTGAAGACCCGCTGGTACTTGAAGTCCGTCCCGCTGACTTCCTTGGACCCGGTGATCGGCTTCCCGCCGACGATGATGTCGCCCCGCGGGTGCGAGAAGGC
>NZ_JBHYIG010000061.1:4312-35969 GCF_042740015.1 Streptomyces sp. NPDC059037 | reverse complement strand
CCTTGCGAGGTGGTGGACTTGCTGTTCGAGTGTGTGCTCCTCCCCACACCACCACTCCGACCCCCCCCCCCCCCACGACGGCGGCCGCCCGAACACGGCGAGGGTCTCCCCCGCCGCCTGCAGCCGCACCGCCGCGGCCTTGTCGTAGTGGATCAGCCGCGCCAGAAAGGCGGCGAGGTCCGCCGCCTCCCCGGCATCGGCGAAGTGCAGCTGCGCCGTCATGCGACGAGCGCCTCCGCACCACCGGCGCTGTCGTCCATGTACTCCTCGAGCACCGCACGCTCCTCGGCGGTGATCCGCCGGGGCCGCTGCGCCTCCAGGTTGAACGGGACGACGACCGTCGAGGCCCGCACATACACCTGCTCGGGGTCCTTGACCTCGTACGCGATGGTGAGCGAGGCAGCGCCTATCTTCGTCACCCACGACTCGATGGTCACCGGCGAGTGCCGGTGGACCAACGGCCGTACGTAGTCGATCTCATGACGGGCCACGACGGACCCGCCCGAGAACGACGGGCTGCCGTCCCCCGGTGCGAGCCGGAACATGAAGTCGATCCGCGCCTCTTCCAAGTACCGCAGGAAGACAGCGTTGTTGACGTGCCCGAAGGCATCCATGTCCGACCACCGGAGGGGGCAACTGTAGATATGCCGACTCATGTCAGTCTCAGCCCCGGGTGAGCTTCTTGTACGTGGCACGGTGCGGACGCACGGCGTCGGCACCCAGGCGGTCGATCTTGTTCTTCTCGTACGACTCGAAGTTGCCCTCGAACCAGTACCACTTGGAGTCACCCTCGTAGGCGAGGATGTGCGTGGCGACCCTGTCGAGGAACCACCGGTCGTGGGAAATGACCACAGCCGCACCCGGGAATTCCAGAAGCGCGTTCTCAAGCGACGACAGAGTCTCGACGTCCAGGTCGTTCGTCGGCTCGTCGAGGAGGAGCAGGTTGCCGCCCTCCTTGAGGGTCAGCGCCAGGTTGAGACGGTTGCGCTCACCACCGGAGAGCACACCGGCAGGCTTCTGCTGGTCAGGCCCCTTAAAACCAAAAGCACTGACATACGCCCGCGAGGGCATCTCGACCTGCCCGACATTGATGTAGTCGAGCTCATCGCTCACGACGGCCCAGAGCGTCTTCTTCGGGTCGATGTTGGCGCGACCCTGGTCGACGTACGAGACCTTGACCGTGTCGCCGACCTTGATGCTGCCGGAGTCCGGCGTCTCCAGGCCCTGGATCATCTTGAACAGCGTGGTCTTGCCCGCACCGTTCGGACCGATGATGCCGACGATGCCGTTGCGAGGCAGCGAGAAGCTCAAATCATCGACGAGCACCTTGTCGCCAAAGGCCTTCGACAGATTCTCGACCTCGACGACGATCGAGCCGAGCCGCGGACCCGGCGGAATCTGGATCTCCTCAAAGTCCAGCTTCCGCATCTTGTCCGCCTCGGCGGCCATCTCCTCGTAGCGCGCCAGACGCGCCTTGGACTTGGCCTGCCGCCCCTTGGCGTTCGACCGCACCCACTCGAGCTCTTCCTTCAGGCGCTTCGCACGCTTGGCGTCCTTCTGCCCCTCGACCTTGAGGCGGGCGGCCTTCTTCTCCAGGTACGTGGAGTAGTTGCCCTCGTAGGGGTGGGCGCGGCCGCGGTCGAGCTCGAGGATCCACTCGGCGACGTTGTCGAGGAAGTACCGGTCGTGAGTGACCGCTACGACGGCGCCGGCGTACTTGGAGAGGTGCTGCTCCAGCCAGTTCACCGACTCGGCGTCGAGGTGGTTGGTGGGCTCGTCGAGGAGGAGCAGGTCGGGCGCCTCGATGAGGAGCTTGCAGAGCGCGACGCGGCGCTTCTCGCCACCGGAGAGGTTGGTGACGGGCCAGTCGCCGGGCGGGCAGCCGAGCGCGTCCATGGCCTGCTCGAGCTGGGCATCAAGATCCCACGCGTTGGCGTGATCGAGATCCTCCTGAAGCTTGCCCATCTCTTCCATGAGCGCGTCGGAGTAGTCGGTGGCCATGAGCTCGGCGACCTCGTTGAAGCGCTTGAGCTTGCCCATGATCTCGGCGGCGCCGTCCTGGACGTTCTCAAGAACGGTCTTCGACTCGTCGAGCTGCGGCTCCTGCATGAGGATGCCGACGCTGTAACCGGGCGAGAGGAAGGCGTCACCGTTGGACGGCTGCTCAAGACCGGCCATGATCTTCAGCACCGTGGACTTACCGGCGCCGTTGGGGCCCACGACACCGATCTTCGCGCCAGGAAGGAAGCTCAAGGTGACGTCATCGAGGATCACCTTGTCGCCGTGCGCCTTGCGCGTCTTGCGCATGGTGTAGATGTACTCAGCCAAGAGAAACCGTCCGGCAATCAGTGAGTGGGCAGATACACCCCATCTTGCCTGACGGCCACCTCCCGGAGGAAACCAGTACTGGGCGGAGGCCGTGACCTGGACGTTCCTGGCACGCGACGGTAAGTGAACTGTCACCGTCTGTCGTCATCGGCCCGTCCAGTCCCGGCCCGCCCGTTCCCGTCACGCAGCGTCGATGGCTGCGGTGATCTTGCGGGTCATGTCGGTCATGGTGGGGCTGGGGCCGCCCTTGCGGGCCTGGGCGGCCGTTTCGAGGGCGACGGTGATGATGGCGCGGAAGTTGTCGGCCTCTGCCGGGTTCTGCTTCTTGAGGAGGGTCGTGGCGGCCGTCAGGGCGGGCAGGACCGTGTCGGCGAGTTCGGCCACCGACTTGCCGCCGAGGTCGCCGACCTTGGAGTTCTCGGCGAGGACGTAGCCGACGGGGCCCGTCGCCGAGGCCAGGGCTATGGAGCCCTGCGTGGCGATCTTGTGGGGCGAGCCGGCCGCGTCGGCGGCGGCCAGGAGCGAGACGGCTCCGTAGGCGGCGGTGCGGAGGGTGAGCTTGTCCTGGTCGGTGAAGGTGACGGACATGGTGGCGTACTCCTTGGTGTGAGCGGCCCCTGCCGGGCTTTCCCGGCGGGTGCTTGCTTTGTTGATGAGCAAGACTCTGCCGGGAGGTCCTGACACCACACCCACAGCGCGCTGACAGCTGCTGACAGCGCCTGACAGGGGGACTCTGCCCCTGTCAGCAGGCAACGCAAAGGGCGCGCCGCCATGCTCGCGACGCGCCCCGACTGCCCTGCGTCTACTGCTCGTCGGTCGGCGCCTGTGCCGGGGCCTTCTTCTTGCGCAGGAGGAACATCGCCGCGCCGCCCAGCACCACCATGACCACCGCTATCCCGGCGATCATCGGCGTCGCGCTGGAGCCGCCGGTCGCCGCGAGGTCGTCGCCGCCCGTGCCGCCGCCCGCCGACGCGGGGCTCGGGTCGGGCAGGGGCTGGGTCTTGTTGCCGATCGTGCTGCCCTCGGTACGGCAGTCGAGTACGCCCTTGAAGCGCTTCTCGAAGCCGTTCGGCCCCTTGATCGTGAAGTCGTAGGGCTGGTCCTCCTGCAGCGGGATCGTCACCGTCCGCGACGTACCCGCCTCGATGGTGTGCTTGAAGCCCATGAGGCGGAAGGTGAACGGCTGGTCGCCCTTGTTGCTCGCCGTGATGTCCACGCCGCTCTTGGCGCAGTTCTTCTCCGCCGACAGGGCGGGTATCGCGCCCTTCTTGGCCCAGGACGCGCTCGCCGTCGCGGAGACCGTGGACTCGCTGGAGCCCGCCAGGATCTGTGTCTGGCTACTCGTCTCGGAGGCGAAGGCCCTGCCGACCGGCACCGTGGTCGTCGCCTGGACGGTGAGCGCCGCCGAGCCGTCCGGGGTGTCCTTGGGGACGTCGAAGAACAGCTGGCTGCCGTTGACCGCGGACGTGACGGGCTTGCCGTTCCTGCCGACGATCTTGACGCCGCTGACCGCGGAGTCGGCGGGCGGCGTCACGGACACGGCGTCCGCGTCGGTGCGCACGGTGACCGGACCGAGCCGCTCCCCCGCGCGCCCGGAGACCGCGGGCGGGTCGAGCGTCAGGGACGCCTTGGGCTCCGTCGTGGCGCGGGCGCTCTTGTAGAGGTAGTCCGCGAGCTTCTCGGCCTGCGGGTCGACCGCGTCCACGTCGGCGCCGTCCGAGTAGCGCCAGATCGCCACCTGGGTGCCGGCCGCCGCCGACTGCTCGGTGAGCGTCCTCGCGCCGGCCTTTCGCGCGAGCGCGGCGAGGTCGTTGACCTGCGGGTAGGAGTTCTGCAGGATCCAGCGGATGCGGCCCGCGTCCTTGTTGCCGTTCAGCGAAGTGCCGCTCCAGGGGGTCTCCTGGTACTTGGCGTCCTTCTGCGTCGGGTTGTGGATGTCGATGCAGTAGCTCTGCAGGGTGCCGCCGCCGTCCACCGACATCTCGAAGAGTCCGGCGGGGACCTGCTGGCTCGTGCCGCCGTCACGGATGACGGCCTGGTCGTACGTCTGGAGCCCGCCCAGCGTCGCGGTGGCGCCCCCCTGGTGCTGCGGGACCTCGTCAGCCGCGGCCGCACCCGCGCCGGCTATCGCGCCCGCCGCAAGGAGCCCGGTCGCCAAGGTCAGCGCGGCGACGCGGGACGTGCCCCGTCTACGCGAGGACGGCTCGGTGCACGCGGAGCCCGCAGAGAAAACAGAACGCGCAAAAGACACAGAATTCCCCTCCGGACGGGACCCGTTCGCATCGAGGGGGGTGGTCCCGCCAGCCGGTTGAAAGGGGCAGAATCACCTGCCACCTGCGTGGCATCCACTGCCAACTGCCCCGTGAGCTACGTCCGGCATCCTAGAGACGCGGCAGACCACGATCCCCAGTAGTGCCATTCGATAACCGATCCGAATCGGAATCGTTATCGCCAACACCCCTGCTGGGCTGGGCTTATCGACAAATCAACGGCACCCATTCGCCGATAAGCCGCACATCGGTCGCCCACCTCGACCCCCGGCACTGACGGACCATCACCCCACCGGTTCGGGCTCCGCCTCACGCGCCGACGCCGGATCCGTGAGCGCCGGGTTCGCCTTGAGCACGCGCCGGAACGCCGCCGTGCCGCGCGAGAGATCGTGGCCGACGGTCGTCGCGTCGATGTCCGCCGACGTCCAGTGCTGTCCGCCCCGCTCCTCGTCGCGCACCTTCAACCTCCCCTGCACGACGACCGGTTCACCGATCGTCAGGGACGCCTGCACATTCGTGCCGAGCGATCGCCTCGCCCACACCGTGAAGAAGTTGGTGTGCCCGTCGGCCCAGACTTTCTGCACGGCGTCGTAGTGCCGCGAGGTCACCGCGAGCCGGAACCGTGACACCGGCCCGGAGGCCAGCTCCCGGAACACGGGTGTCGTCGCGACATTCCCCACCACCGTCACCAAGGTCTCGTTCATGATCCGAACCCCTCCCTCGTCCACTCCACTCCGCCTGCGCGGCTGTGATCTCAGAGTGCACGCGTCCGGACCTGCCCGCTGAGCCCTGTGGTCTACCCACCAGTTGTGGACAACTCCCTCACCCGATCGAGGGCCAACCAGGGCCCAGCCGCCCTCCGTTCACCCCACGCCCGCCCCCATCACCCGCACGTACTGCTCCCGCACCTCCAGGTACCGCAGCAGCTCCGCCGCCACCGGATCGAGCACCCGCGCGCGCCCGCACCCGGTGGCCGCCTCCCGCAGTCTTCGTTCCGCGTCCAGGCCGTAGCGCCGCGCCGGTCCCCGCGCCGCCATCCGGCTCGCCCACTCCACGCCCGGGCCGCCCACGATGCCCGCCAGCATCAGCAGCACCGGCACCCCCAGGTTCGGTGAGGCGACCCCGATGATCTGCGCCACCAGCCAGAGCCCGCCGAGGACTTGGAGCAGTGTCATCGCCGCCTGCGCGAACACCGCGACCGGCCACCAGCCGGGCCGCGGCGGCCGCCCCCTCGGCACCCCGGCCTTCGCGGTCAGCTCGTCCAGCGCCTCCGACAGCCCCTCCGCCCCGCGCGCGGCCGCCTCCCGCACGGCCTGCCCCCAGGGCGTGGGCAGCCCCGACGCCGCCTCGTCGGCCACCATACGTACGGCGTTCTCGACCCGCTGGCGGGCCGTGGCCTCCTCGTCCGGCGGAGGGTCCGGCACCGGCCAGCCGACGTACCGCGGCGTGCGCTGCGCCTCGTACCAACGCCAAAGGCGCAGCCACGGCGTGCCGCACGCCTTGCCCGCGTTGCGCCGCCAGGCCCGTTCCGCCGCCTGCCCGGCGGCCGCCGCGCCCACCGCGTCCGCGAGCCGGTCGGCGAACTCGTCGCGCGCCTCCTCGCTGAGCCCGATGCGCCGCGTGCTCCGCCCACCGGAAGGACCGGCGGCGTACACCGGCCACAGCCGGTCGGCCGCGGCGTCCAGGTCGGCCTCGATCCGCCGGGCGGCGGCCCCGCGCTCCCGGGTGAACTGGCCGAGGGACTCGCGCAGTTCACCGATCCCCTCGCCGGTCAGGGCGGACAGCGCGAGGACGGTGGCGCCGGGGTCGCCGTGCTCGCCCAGTGCGATGCCGTCCTCGTCGAGCAGCCGCCGCAGATCGTCGAGCACCAGGTCGGCGGCCTCGCCCGGCAGCCGGTCCACCTGGTTGAGCACGACGAAGGTGACCTCGGCGTGGCCCGCCATGGGCCGCAGATAGCGCTCGTGCAGCATCGCGTCGGCGTACTTCTCCGGGTCGACGACCCAGATGACCGCGTCGACGAGCCCGAGGATCCGGTCCACGTGCTCGCGGTGCTCGGCGACCGCCGAGTCGTGGTCCGGCAGGTCGATCAGGACGAGCCCCTGCAGCGTCTTTGCGTCGGGCCCTTGGAGCGGGCGCCTGCGCAGCCGCCCGGGGATGCCGAGCCGGTCGAGGAGGGGCGCCGCGCCGTCGGTCCAGCTGCAGCCGATGGGCGCCGCGGTGGTCGGCCTGCGCACCCCGGCCTCCGAGATCGTCACCCCGGCAAGGGCGTTGAACAGCGTCGACTTGCCGCTGCCGGTGGCGCCCGCGATGGCGACGACGGTGTGCCGGTCGGAGAGCCTGCGCCGGGCGGCCGCCTCGTCGAGCACCCGGCCCGCCTCGGCGAGGGTGGCGCTGTCGAGGCGGGTGCGGGAGAGCCCGACGAGTTCCCGCAGGGCGTCGAGCCGGTCGCGCAGGGGCCCGTCGTACGCGGTCGACGTGCCGGACGTCTGAGCGGCGGACGAGCTGGTTCCGGAAGTCCCCGTGTCCGTCGGGACGTACCCCTCGGTGGCGCTGTCCGCCCCCCGTTCGGGGCCGCGGCGGGCGATGAGCCCGTCGTCCCACACGCCTTCGGAGCCGCGGCCAGCGTCCCCCGAAGCCCCCGTCTCCTCGACCCCTTCGGAACGCTCGTCACGCTCGCGCTCGTGTTCGTGTTCATGCTCGCGCTCGTGTTCACACTCATGCTCGCGCTCGTGCTCGTGCTCGGTGTGATCCGTGACGGCAGTCACCGCGGTCACCTCTCCTTCTGCAGTACGGACAGCGCGGCGATCAGTTCGGCCTGGGGTTCGGGGTTCACGTCGAGGGCGTCGAGGGGGGCGAGGCGTCGTTCCCGTTCCGCGCCGAGGACGGTGTCGAGGTAGCTGGTGAGCAGGCGCCCGCCCCGGTCCCGCAGCCGGAGCGCGCCATGGGCGCCGATCCGTTCGGCGAGCGTCTCGCCCCCCGAACGGCCGCGGCGGCCGCCGAGCAGCGCGGTGGCGAGCAGGGCGGCCACCGACTCGGGGTCGGGGACGAGGTTCTTCTCCAGCCTGTCGAGCCCTCGGACCTCGTCCTCGGCGTACTCCTCAAGGACGCGCCGCCAGCGCCGCACCGCCATGCCGATGCGGTCCTCCGCGCTCTCGGGGACGCGGAGGCGGTCCATGAGCCCGGGGGCGCCGGCGGCCGGCTCGCGCCGCCACGCGTCGTCGATCCGCTCGTCGGCGGCGGTCACCGCGCACAGCAGCAGCGCCTCCAGACTCTCGCCGACGGCGTCGAGCAACTCCCCGGCACCGCAGTCCAGGGGATAGCTGCGCCAGCGCTTCAGGGCGTCCCCGGCGAGCACGGCCCCGTCCTGCAACCGCTCCCGCACGCGCGCGTGCTCGCTCTCGTACGCCTCGTCGACGGCGGAGGTGAGCCGCAGGGCGGCCGCGTACTGCGCGGCGACGGCTCCGGCGAGCTCCGGCAGCCGTACGTCGAGGGACTGGATGACGCCGCGCGCGGTCCGTGCGATCGCCTGCGCACGGGCCCTGGGCTCCTGCGACCGGTGGGTGAGCCAGGCGCGCAGGGACGCGACGGCGGTGACCGGAAGCAGCCCTCCGCCGCCGGCGGACTCGGGCAGCTCGGGCACGGTGAACAGCGGCACGTCGCCCAGGCCCGCCTTGGTGAGCAGCGCCGCGTACTGCCGCGAGACCTCGGTCACCAACTGGTGCGGCACCCGGTCGAGGACGGTGACGAGGGTCGCGTCATGCTCCTTGGCGGTACGCAGCAGATGCCAGGGCACGGCGTCGGCGTACCGGGACGCGGTCGTCACCATGACCCAGACATCGGCCGCGGAGATCAGCTCGGCGGCAAGGATGCGGTTCTCGGAGATGAGCGAGTCGATGTCGGGCGCGTCGAGGAGCGCGAGCCCCTTGGGCAGGGTCTCCACGGTCTCGATCCGCAGCGCGCGCTCGCCGTCCGCCCCGAGCGGCGCGAGGAGATCGTCGGCCTCTTCCTCCCCGTCGGCGGGTTCCGGCCGGGGGACCCACACGCGCGTGAGGTCGGGCAGTACGCGCATCCCGGCGAACCAGTGATGGTCCTCCGGATGGCATACGAGGACGGGCGTACGGGTGGTCGGCCGCAGCACCCCCGCCGCGCTGACCTGCCGCCCGAGCAGAGAGTTCAGGAGGGTCGATTTCCCCGCCCCGGTGGACCCCCCGATCACCGCGAGCAGCGGCGCTTCGGGGGCCCGCAACCGGGGCACCAAGTAGTCGTCGAGCTGCGCGAGTAGCTCGTCGCGGTTGGCACGCGCGCGTGGCGCCCCCGCGAGGGGGAGCGGAAAGCGTGCGGCGGCGACACGCTCGCGCAGGGCGGAGAGTGCGTCGAGCAGTTGAGGCGGTACGTCCAAGGTCACCACATGCGAAGAATGCCCAATTTTGGCGGCTTTCTGAAGCATATGGACGTCCCTGCGCGCCGATCGGACACAAGGGACGGAAGGGGCGACTGGGGCGCAGGCATAACGAGTGCACAACACCCGGGGCGCGAGACGCCAAAAGCGATGCAGGATTCGTACCTGCCTGCGATTATCAGGACCGCTTCACCGAACCTCCACATAGTGCCGCGGAGGCGAAGCACCAGGGACAAGGACCCCGGAGCCCTATCCTTGTCCCCGGCAAGGTCACGGCTCGCCCCACCCGGGCTCCAGGCCACCGGCCACCACCCGGCCCCCGTAGCTCAGTGGATAGAGCAGGCGCCTTCTAAGCGCTTGGCCGCAGGTTCGAGTCCTGCCGGGGGCGCACAGTCCGTACGCGTTCGGCCCTCCTCTCTGGGAGGGCCTTTTTGCTGGTCGGGGCAACGTAGCGGGTGGCGGGTAGCGGACGCGTAAGCGCCGGACCGCCCCCAGGCCAGCGTGGGAAGGGTCCGACGCTGTCCGACTGCTGCCGGGTTTCTGCGGGTGGCCACGGTGAATACGCGGAGACGCGCGCCTGAGCCGCCCACTCCCCGTCGACCCATCGGGGGCTCGTCCTACCGCTCAGTCAGCTCAGGCTTACGGGCCGCCCCTCAGGCCCGGCGGGCGACCGACCGGCGAGCGCGAGAGGCGTCTGGAGCCGCCCGGAGTCCACGGCGTCCCAACAGTCGGGGAGGTCGCGCGTGACCGCGGCCTAGGGGCCGATGCAGCGCTGAGCCAGCGGCACAGGGCCACCTAGGACGGTCGCCTGCGCTCTCACAGAACAGAACCCGAGTTCCTGTCACATTGGTCTGCACATCTGTCGCAGTTGTCTCAATGGTTTGGCGGTGCGCAGCCTGAAGGTCTTTAAGGAAAGTCGTTCAGGGGGACGGGGCACATGTTGATTTGGCAGGCATGCCTATGGGGCTTGGTGGGCGCGGGTTTCGTCGAGGCATGGGACTTACACACAGCAATTCGTCAAGCGAAGGGATTTCCCTGGAAGGGGAAGGATCCTCTCACGCTCACTGAGTACCTTGTCTCGATAAGCATCCGCATGGGCCTAGGTGCTGGATTAGGCGCCGCATTCGCGCAGACGGGGCAAGTGTCAGGAGCCGTGGGTTTCGTCGCTATTGGTGTTGCGGCCCCGAAAGTCCTCGAACAGCTCGCCCTTCAGGGGGATCCCCAACCTTCAGGGAGAGATCCTTCCCCCCAGATCGACCCAGCAACCATGACCCCGGCCCTGGCCGTGGGTAGCGCCCCATCGATATCAGAGAGCGCGGTACTAGTCGACTCACGAGAAGGAGAGTCCACCGATGTCGGGTAGGCGCGGTTCTTTCGGGGAAAACGTCTGGGCAAACGTCACCCGAACCGGTGGCGTATTTACCACAGGTAGCAGCCAGAACGGAATCAGTCAGAACAGTTCAGAAAGTGAAGAACTGTCTATGCATCTGAACGAACTTCGACGACTGTTAACGCAGCATCGAGAGACATTATCCAATTGCGAGCAGATGCTGGAAATGGTTCACGAACTGGAAATCCAGCTGGCGTCCCCGCACCCAAATCTGACTGTCATTTGGAGCCTCGTGACTGCGTTGGCTGCCGGATCTTCGGGAGTCCCAGCTGCCCTCATAGCAGTGGGAAGTCTTGCTCAGTCCATTTCAAGTCTCCTCTAGAAAGCGACACTTCCCGTCTAAGAACGGCTAACACAATGAGCTGAGTTGTCGGTAGGTGATGAGGCAGCAGGCCCGGTCTCGCCGTGCCCCCGCTTCGTATCGGCGATTAGGCGCCGAGCGAGTCGATCATGTGGTCGTCGAGGTCGGCCACGAAGTCTTCTTGTCGCCACTGACGTAGGTCACGGCGAGCCCGACGTAGGCGAATCACGGCTACTCGCCCGCCGGTCGAGGTGGCTGCGTCGACGCAACCGCGCAACAGGTCTGCGGCCGACCGCGGGTCGTCAAGGCGGATGCGCGCGAGCGCCTGGTCGGTCGACACGATCGCCCGCTGCACTCGTTCTCGCGGGGCGACAAGCGAGGCTGCCGATCGGGCGAAGTAGTCGTGTGCCTCGCCGGGGTCTCCGATGTACAGCGATGTGACGCCCTCGAACCCTCGCAAGTGGGCGGGCGAGAACGAGCTCGTCGCCGGGTCGCCGTCGCGGTCGCCGTCCATGTCGTACCAAGCAAGGGCGAGTGCTGCCTGCGCCTGCCGTTCAAACGCAGTGCCGCCGCGGGCCGCGATCTCCGCCTGCAAGGCGTGTGCGCGGGATCGGATCGTGACGCTCGCGCCGGCTCGGGCGTCGCGTACCGCAGCGTCGACGAGAGCTCGCGCCGGTTCAAGGCCCGGCGTCGAGTACAGGGTGACGAGCGCATGACTCATATGAACCACGGCGCGACGCCATGGGGCGCCGGTGCCGCCTGCCGCATCGGTCGCCGCGGCATAAAGCGCCTTTGATGCTTCGTCGTCGCGCGTTTCGAAGGCGAACCGGCCAGCGAGCGTGTACGCCTGCGCGGCTAGCGCGTGCAGATCGGCGGCGAAGGCGTCGGGGATCTCGGCTCCGAGCAGGCGCCGGCATGATTCGACTACGGGGGCGAGTAGGAGTTGCAGCCGCACGAATGGGACGCTGCCGATCTGCCCGTTCACGTCTCCGATGACACCGTGCATGGCGGCAAGCAGTTCTGCATCGAGGCGGGCCGGGTCGGCGAGAGCTGCCGAGAGCGCGGCCTGCGTCGAAGGGCCGAGCAGCGCGAGCAGCCCGCCCCCCGCATCCGTCGTGGTACGCACGACGAGCGTCCGTAGCTCACCGAGCCGGCGCTCGCTCTCTCCAAACTGCCGGAGTGCCTCGAGGAGTTCGGCGAAGTCACTGCCGGCACCGAGGGCGGGCTGCCCCGCAACGTCTCGGGCATACAGGTGCGCGAGCAGCAGTTGATACCGCTCACCCGGCAGGATGGGCGCCTTACCGCTCTCCCAACGGGCGACGGACCGCTGCACGCTCGCGACGGTTGAGTCGAGGGGCTGCCCGAGCCGGGCAGCCGCGTCGATGACAGCGCGCGCGGTCTCCGCGAGGGACCAACCGCGAGCGAGCCGTAACCGCTTGAGCGTGGCGGCGCCGACCTGTCTGTCGTGCGCGCTCATGCGCTCATGATGCCCGCAGCCCGCGTCAGATGGGCACGATCAGCCGCGGTTTCCCCTTCTGTGCGCTGTAGTTGATGGTCTGCCAGGTCCCCGAGGTGCCTTCCGGCCCTTCGGCCGGAAACCCGATCACCATGTCTGAGTGATCCACCATCCACCGATTGCGTGCGTGAAAGGCCGGTGTTCGCAGCTCGTCGGCGCCAAGCTCGACAACGTTCGCGATGCGGTTGCGGCACCGGCTGATCGCCTGCCGCGCGTCGGCCGGCTGCTGCTCCACAGTCCCCGGGGCAACGACCGTGATTCGCGACTTCGAGTTCCCTGCCAACCACAGCAGAGACAGACTGTCGATCCCGACCGCGCCACCGATGTAGAACTGCGCCTCGTCGTCTGCGAATGGAGCTAGGTACGAGGTGAACACGTCGGCAAACCAGGTGAGTTCACGATGACTGGTCGACCGGGTTCCGGTAATCGTCACAGCTCGAGGCATTGATCAACTCCGTGTCATAGGTTGTCAGATCCCTTGCCGCAGGCGCCTGCGGTGAGATCGGGGCATGGACGCGAACACGTCGGCCATTCTGGCCGAGTTGCTCAAAGCTCGGGGATTAACCGTCACAAGCGGGAACAATGGATGCTTACCGTGACGAACCCCCTCAACACGACGCTTGTCGAAGCGGTCGGAGACGACAACGGTCGCTACGTCACGGAGTGGGACTACGAGCTTGGCACGGCGGGCGACGAGGCCGGAACGGCCCGGCGGCTCGCGTACCTGATGGGTATCCCGAACGGCGACCGCACAGGCGGCGCCGACCCGCGCACATAAGGCGGCCGCCGTGCAGCAACTCCTCGAACGTGAATTTTCGGCACATCCCGCATCGGTCGGTCGAGCCCGAACGTTCGTCGCCGACGCTCTGAGCGAGTGGTGCCTCGGCGAGCGTGCCAACGAAGTCCGCTTGTGCGTCTCGGAACTCGCGATGAACGCGATCGCCCACGGAACCCCTGTCGGGAACGACTTCCTCGTACGCGTCGCTCTCGCCGACGCTCGCCTGCGCCTCGAGGTGAGCGACGAGGGCAACGGCGTTCCCGAGCTACGCCACAGCGACGAGGACGAGCTCGGCGGGCGGGGCCTCTTTCTCGTCGCCGCGTTCGCTGATGACTGGGGCGTCGCTACGGAGAAGACCGGCAAGACCGTTTGGGCCGAGTTCAAAATTCCCCACACCACACGCCCGGAGGTGATCACGTGGTGACGCCGGCACGTACGCCAGTACCCACGATCTCACCGGCGTTGCTCGCCTCGCTCAGTGCCTGGACATGGATTGGCGCCGACCGCGCCGGTCAACCACTCGGGATCGTGCTGCTCGCCCACCCACCCGCCCGGCGGCGGGGCGAGACCCCCGAGTCGATCGAGCACGACATGCGCCAACTCGCCGACGCGCTCGCCCTCGTCGAGGCCGACAAGCCCTTGACCGACTCGGGCCCGCGCGTCACCAGACACCCCGGCGCCCGCTTGCTCATTCACCCTGCCGGATCGCAGTACGGCATCGAGATTCCGACGCACCCTCGGCTCGTCCGGCTGCTGACGGACCGCAACGAGCTCGCGGTGGCCCTCGGGCTCGACCCCCTCGTGCGCGGCGCCTCGCAGGCTGCCGCCGACCAGTACATCGACACCGGTCTGCCCCGCGGCCGACTCATGTTCGGCAGGGCATGCACGGCACCCTCACCCCTCGCGATCCGAACGATCGCCCCCATTGACCCCCGCCCCTCACTGAACGAGTGAGCCGGTCGGGCAACCGTGAGTCCGTGTCTTCACACCACAGAAGGAGAGCCCAACGTGACCCATACGAAGGCACCTTGGGGCATGTCACGCCTTGCCCCTTACCGCAACCCCGTCGACGTGCCGTACGCCCTACTGACACTCGACGCCGAGAGCCAGACAACCACCTACCGCGACGAGAACGGGCAGCCACTCGCAAGCCCCACGTTGGGCGACATCACGGCGACGTCGCAGTCGACGCAGACCGGCGCCGACGGGGGCGGCGGCAAGCCGCCGGCGCCCGCCGATTCGGACTCCATCCCCGACGAGCAGTCGGACTGACATGCACGAGCCGCCAATTCTTGCCGTGACCTTCCTCGGGGATACCACAGCGGATTTGGTGCTCGCCGAGCTGCACGGCCGAGGTGTCCCGGTCGTGCGGCTCGACCCGGGCGTCGACTTCCCCGCCGACGCCCGCATGAGCGCGCACCTGACCACTCGCGGACTCTCCGGAACCATCCACACCCCGACTCGGAAGATCGGTCTCGACGCCGTCCGCTCGGTCTACTGGCGACGGCCCACCCCCTACGGGGGCACCGGCCCCGGCGTCACCATGGAGGAACAGTTCACCAACTCCCAATCCCGTGCCGGGTACGCAGGGGTGCTCGCCAATCTTCCCGGCGCTCTCTACGTCAACCACCCATGGCGCAACCGCGACGCCGGGTACAAGAACGCGCAGCTCGCTGCCGCCTCGTGTGTAGGCATGTACGTGCCCGAGAGTCTGATCACGACTGACCCGGATGACGCCCGGCGGTTCATCACGGACCGCGGCCCGGCGGTGTACAAGCCGCTTCGCCTCGTTCACCTTCCGGACGACGAAGGCAAGGGGCGCACCGTATGGGTACGTGTCGTCGACGCGGCCGAAGTCGACGAGCGCGTCAGCCTGTGCCCCCACTTCTTTCAGTCCTGCGTCGACAAGGTCGCCGACATACGCCTCGCCGCCGTCGGCGAAGAACTGTTCGCGACCCGGATCGACATCGACGGCGATCACCTGGACTGGCGCGAGGACTACAAGCGGCTCTCGTACAACCCGGTGCCGGTCCCGGCCACCGTACGAACTGCCGTCCGCGCGTTCCTCGACGCTTTCGGGCTCACCTTCGGCGCTTTCGACTTCGCCCTGGACGCCGACGGCCGATGGTGGTTCCTGGAATGCAACCCCAACGGGCAATGGGCGTTCGTGGACGACCCCACCCGCCAAGCCATCACGGAAGCACTCGCAGACACCCTGCAGAAAGGCCGCACATGACTACCGCTGAGGCCCTGCGGCGCCGGCTCGCCGCCACCCTCGCCGAGGACGATTGGCTGCACGACGACGCGTGGCGAGCTGCGGTCGAGACCGAGCCCCGCGAACTCTTCCTCGGCCCTGCCATCCTCAAGCAGTCAGGGCTACCGGCGCCGACCGCGTGGACAGCGCTGCGCCGGGACAGCATCCCCGCCGAGGAATGGCTCGACCTCACGTACAGCAACGAGACGTGGGTGACGCAGATCGACGGCGTACTCGCCGAGAATGCCACCGGCCCCGTCGAAGGCAGTCCGACGTCGTCGTCGACGCTGCCGGGCCTCGTCGTGCAGATGATCGAGCGCGCCAGGGCCAGGCCCGGCGACCGCGTCCTCGAGATCGGCACCGGCACCGGCTACTCGACGGCGCTGCTCTGCAATGTGCTCGGAGCGCAGAACGTGACCTCGATCGAAGTCGACCAGGACGCGGCCGAGCGGGCCCGCAAGGCGCTCGACGAGGCCGGGCACTCGCCGACGCTGATCACGGGCGACGGGCTGCTCGGCGCGCCCGAGGGCGCGCCGTACGACCGGCTGATCGCCGCCTGCTCGGTGCGGTTCGTCCCGTACACATGGCTGCGTCAGATCAAGCCGGGCGGCACGATCCTCGTCACGCTCGCCCGCTGGTCGTTCGGTCACGGTCTCGTGCGCTTGACGGTCGACGACGAGGGCGGGGCGACCGGCCGATTCCTCCCGGGCTACACCTCGTTCATGATTGCCCGGCCGCACGACCACCCGCCGCGCGGCCGACTCGAGTTCCTGCCGGGCGAGGAACGGCCGAGCCGCATCGATCCGACGCAGCTCGACGACTGGACGGGCCGGTTTGTCGGACAGCTCGCCGCGCCCTCAGCCGAGCGGTTCGGAACCGGCGCCGAGCAAATCCTGCTCGACGTCGCCACGGGCTCACAGGCACGGACCCGCCCGGCAGAGCGCGGGGGGTGGATCGTCGAGCAGCGCGGGCCGCTCAAGCTATGGGACGCGATCGAGGACGCGGTCGAGGTCTGGACAGCGGCTGGCTCTCCCCACGTCGAGGCTTTCGGACTCACGATCACTCTCGATGGACAACGCGTGTGGCTCGGCACTCCCGACGGCCCGAGTTGGCGCCTGCCCGTGTGAAGATCCCGCCCCAGTACATCCATGCGCAATGCACATATGTTCGTCGGGGAGCCCATCGGACATGCCGAGCACCCGGTCGAATCACACATCGGCCTGTGCCGGGTCGCACCCCCACGCACACCGGGCGCGGTCCGAGTTCCCTTTGCGCGAAGGCGTCCGGCCAGTCCTCGATGCCGCCCCCGGGTTGGCCCTCGATGCCCCCAGGTCACCCCACGAAGGACTCGGGGCCGAAGCGGCCCCAGGCCACGAAAGCGGCCAGGGCTATGTAGATCAGGTCCACTGCCAGCAGCTTGTTCTCGTGGCGGCGGATGCGGACTGTCGCCGCCCCGATCATCAGCAGCACCAGGCCGAGGGCCGCCAGCGGTACCAGGATCGGGGCGATGTCCAGTGCCGCGGGCAGGATCAGGCCCGCCGCGGCCAGGACCTCTACCGCCCCGATGGCCTTGACGCCGCCTTCGCTGAAATCTTCGACCCACCTCGCGCTGGCCCCACTGGCGGCTATCTTCTCCTTCGGCGTGATCACCTTGAAGCCGCCGCCGAGCAGGTAGGCGACGGCGAGCAGTCCGGTAACGATCCACAGGGCGAGGTTCATGGCTTTGTCCTTGCAGGGTTGTCGGGCCGGTTGTTCGCTGTTGCTCCTCTAAGACAGGGCACCGCGGCAAGCTGTGACGGTGGGGGGTGTGACGTGTGTCTCACCGAGGAGAGGTTGGGGGCCGTGCCGGGATCAACGGATGTGGTGGATGGGGCTGACGCAGGTGGCTACCGGGCGTTGATGTTCTCCATCGCCTACGGGATGACCGGATCGGTGGGCGACGCCGAGGACATCGTCCAGGACGCCTTCCTCGGGCTGACCCGGGCGCACCAGGCAGGTACCGCGATCGCCGCCCCGAAGGCGTACTTGACCACCGCGGTGACGCGGCTCGGGATCAACTACCTGAGTTCGGCGCGGGTGCGGCGCGAGACCTACGTGGGGAACTGGCTGCCCGAGCCGGTCGTCGTGACCGCCGAGCAGCCCGGTCCTGCCGAGCACGCCGAGCTGGCCGACTCGCTGTCCATGGCGTTCCTCGTGCTCCTTGAGACCCTCTCCCCGGTGGAACGCGCGGTGTTCATCCTGCGCGAGGTGTTCGGGTACGGCTATCCGGACGTGGCGAGCAGCACCGGCAAGTCCGAGGCGAACTGCCGGCAGATATTCGCCCGCGCCAGAAAGCGCATCGCCGCCGGGGCGCCGGATGCCGACAGCGCGCCGGCCCCGGCGCGGCGGGCGGAGGGTGAGGAGCTCGCCCGTAGGTTCTTCGCGGCCGCCGAGGGCGGTGACCTGGACGCGCTGCTCGGCATGCTCGCGCCCGAAGTGGTCTTCCACGGGGACGGCGGCGGCAAGGCGCGGGCGACCAGGAACCCGGTGACCGAGCCGCGGCGCGTCGGACAGCTGTTCGTCGGCGGGGTCCGCCGGGTCAGGAAGCTCGGCGCCGCCCTCCGGCCGGCCCGGGTCAACGGGCGACCGGGCGCGGTGACGTACGACGCCGAAGGGCGCGTCGCCAGTGTGGTCGAACTCGACATCTCCGACGGCGCGGTCCGGGCGATCCACTCCGTTTCGAACCCCGACAAGATCGGCCATGTCGGGCCGGTGTCCGGGATCGGGCTACTGCCGGTGGAACCACCCCTCCCCACGGACTGAGCGTCGTCAGCCGACGGTCACCCCTTGACGTACCCGACCAGCAGGTCCGCCAGCTCCTTCGGCCTGCTGAGCGCGACGCAGTGACCGCCGCCGATCTCGTCGGGCGTGATGCCGAGGCGCGCTCGTGCGAGGCCGCGGAAGAACTCGGGCGGGAAGAAGTGGTCGTCCTTGCAGACGATGAACTTTGTGGGTACGTCAGGCCAGGTCGGCAACGGCCAGGGCTCGTTGCCCGACCGGGAGCATTCCTCCCGCTCTCTGCGCATGGACTCCTCGGCCAGGACGCGCGGAACGTCGTGGTAGAAGCTCTCGAAGGGGCCCTCGATGGCCGCCAGGCCCGCCGTTTCCCGGGCCTCGTTGCAGCCGGTCGTCTCCCACCAGTCGTCCGGCCGTTCGCCCGGCGCCGGGATCATCCCGGCCAGCAGGACCAGCACGCCGGCCCGGAGCCGCTCGGCCACCAGCGGCGCGGTGAAGGCCCCGTAGGAGTGCCCGACGACGACCACGGGGTTCTGGCTCTCACCGACGGCCTCGACGACCGCATCCGCGTAGTCGCCGAGCCCCGCGGACGGCTGGTCCGACGGCAGGTCCGGGGCGGCGGTCTCGTGGCCCCGGGCGCGCAGCTCGGCTTCGAGGAGATGCCAGGCCCAGCCGCTGTCGCCGCCGCCGTGGATGAGTACGAAGGTTGCCATTCCCCCTGTATAGCTTGGGAGTTGGGCAGTTTCAGCACTGGCGTCAGGATGACTCGCCGAAAGCCGCCTGTTGGGTCTTCTGGAGCCAGCCGCGGAACAGCAGGGCCACCGGAGGGGCCGGGACTCCGCCCTTGTCGTCGGGGCCCGCCACCGAGGCCAGCCAGGCCGGCATGAAGCGCAGGGTCCAGCCCGGTGCCGTCTTGCGCATGTGTGTTCCGTACTGCTTCCAGAGGCGGTCGCCCAGGGCCGGGGCCAAGCGGCCCACCAGTTCCTGCTCCTCGTCCGCCGTGTGGCGGGAGAGGTGGTCGCGTACCTCCACCGTGCGCTTGGCCACCTCCGCCGCCGCCTCGGAGTCCGTGTCCAGGCGTTCGCAGGCCCGGTGCCAGGCGTGCAGCACCTCGGACAGTTCCTCGTGTTCGGTGACCATCAGGGCCAACGCCGACTCGTCCGCGCCGAGTTCGCGCAGGCGGGGCCAGAGGAAGGTGTCCTCGCCCTCGTGGTGGTGCTCGATCACTTGGTAGATCTTGTCGCTGTAGTCCCGCAGGGCCGCGGCGCGCGCGGGGTCCGCCGACCGGGTCAGGCTGTCCGCCGAGCTCGCGATGCGGTCCAGGTCCCGCACCATGGCCCGGTGCGCGAGCACCATGGTCTGGTGCCCCTTGGGCAGAGAGGCGATGGGCTGGTTCGTCATTCGAATCCTCTGGGGGGATGGGGGTGGGGATGAGGATGGGGGTGGGGGATGGAGTGAGGGTGGGGGTGGGCGGAGGAGGCAATCCTGCCTTTCTATCGGGGGACTTGTGGGGGAATCGGCAGATCTCGGTGCCGGTCCGCCGCCCCGCCCCGCCCCGCCCCGCCGGCGCAATCCGCCCGTCAGCTCCGCAGCACCTCCGTCATCGCCGTCGTCAGGCGTTCGACGTCCGCCCTCGTCCCCACCGAGATGCGCAGCTTCCCGGGCAGGCCGAACGCCGTCAGGTCCCTGACGAGGATGCGGTGTTCCGTCGCGAGGCGGGCCGCCAGGTCCGGGTGGTCCTTCGGGGTCGCCAGGAAGACGAAGTTGGTGACCGAAGGGACGTACTCCACGCCGAGGGACTCCAGGGACTTGCAGAGCAGGTCGCGGGCCTCGCGGTTGGCCTCGCGTACCCGGTCCACGTATGCGGGGCGCGCCAGGGCGCTCAGGACCGCCCGCTGGGCCGACCGCGTGACGTTGAACGGCAGTGCGGAACCTGTCTCCTTGATGCGGGACACCAGGTCCGCCGGGCCCATCACGACTCCCACGCGCACCGATGCCAGACCCCACGCCTTGGAGAACGTCCGGGTCACCAGGACCCGGCGGCCCGATCGGACCGCGGCCAGGGCCACGTCGTGCTCCGGGCCCGCGAAGTCCATGTACGCCTCGTCCAGGACGAGTACGGCTCCCGTCTCCTCCGCCGTGTCGATCAGGTGCGTGATGTCCGGCCCGGAGAGGGCCGTGCCCGTCGGGTTGAGCGGGTTGCAGACCCAGGCCAGGTCCACGCCGTCGCGCAGTGCCGCGGCGATCCCGTCGGCCGGCACCGCCGCGTCCCGCAGGGGCACGGTGCGCGGCTCGGCGCCCACCGACCTCGCCGAGAGGAGATAACCGGGGAAGGTCGTTTCGGTGATGGCCACCGAGGACCCGGGCGGGCGCAGGAACGTCATGGAGGTCAGCAGGACCAGTTCGTCGGTGCCGTTGCCCACCGCGACCATGTCCGCGGGTACGTCGAAGTGGGTCGCCAGCGCCGCGAGCAGTTCTCGGCACTCGCTGTCGGGGTAGCAGTTGAGGTGGTTGTCCGCCTCGCTGTGCACCGCGGCTATGGCGCCGGGCGGTGCGCCGTACGGGTTCTCGTTGAGGTGCAGCCGCAGATGGTCCTCGCGGCCGATGACCTCCGTGTCGGAGAAGTAGTCCGTGGGCAGCAACTGTGCCTGGCTCATGGGTGGTTCATTCCTTCCTTGTCCCGGCAGGCGGTGCGTCAGCCGAGCCGTACACGGGAGATGATCTTGAGGCTTGAGGTGTCCCGCGTGAGCATCGAGCGGCAGCGGAAGCGCTGGATCTTTCCGCTCGGGGTGCGCGGGAGGCAGCCGCGTTCGACGAAGACGCATTCCGAGAGAGAGATTCCGGACTTCTCCCTTGCCAGTTCGGCCGCGCGGTCCGCTATCTGCGCGAAGTCGTCGCTCTTGCGGGCCGGTTCGAGGAGCAGGACCAGCTCGGAGAGGCCCCCGCCCGCGCTCGCCACACCCGCTCCCGCTCCCGCTCCCGCCACGTCCACCAGCGCCGAGCAGCCCTTGCGTACGGGGCCGAGCGCCTCGACCGCCGCCTCGATCTCGCTCGTGTAGACGTTGCGGCCGCCGACGGACACGAGGTCGTCGGCTCGGCCCACGAAGTACACCTCTCCGTCGCGGACGAACCCGTGGTCCCCGGTGCGCAGCACTCCGTCACGGAAGCGCTCCGCGGTCCGCTCCGGGTCCGCGTGGTAGCCGGTGGCCAGGCTGGGCGAGGTGACCAGGAGCTGCGAGACCTCATCGGGGTGCTCCATGGTCACGCCGACGCCGGGCAGCGGCGCCCCGTTGGAGACGAGGCGGACCGCCCCGGGGTCGTCCTCGGCGAGGTCGACGATCTTGCCCTCGATGAGGGCTGACGCGTCGAAGCCGCGTACGCGGGGTGCATCGGCCCACCCGGTCGCGCTGACGGCCAGTGTCGCCTCCGCCATGCCGTAGGCGGGCATGAAGGCGGACGGTGAGAGGCCGGAGTCGCGGAAGGTCCCGGTCACGCCCGCGAGGACCTCCGCGTCGACGCGCTCCGCGCCCACCACGCAGACCCGCAGGGCGAGTTCGCGGGCCAGGGCCGAGCGCCCCTGTGCCCGGGACGCGAGGTACAGCGCCGTGGTGGTGCCCCCGGTCATGGTCGCCCCGAACTCCGACATGTCCCGGAACCACGAGCGGGGGGCCATGCCGAAGCGCTCCGGCGTCGACATGACGAAGTCGTAGTCGAAGGCCCAGGAGTAGAGCATCAGGCCGAAGACGCCCATGTCGTGCGAGAGCGGCATCCAGGAGGCGATGACCTCGGCGCCGGGCCTGCCCCCCGTCATGTCCAGGATCAGGCCCAGCTGGGCGGCGATGGCGCGCGGAGTGAGCGTGCAGCCTTTCGCCCCGCCGGTGCTGCCCGACGAGTACTGGATGTAGGCGACGTCGTCGAGACCGGGCGGGCTCGGCTCGATGCGGCCCGGACCGTGCAGGGCGGACCAGCTCAGTACGGGCAGGTCGGCGCGGAGTCCCTCGGGGACGAGGGGCTCGAGCTGCGCGTCCACCAGGACCAGCGTCGGGTCGAGGCGTGCGGTGAGGGATTCGAGCAGGCTGCCGTACTCCCCCAGGGTCTGGCCCCGCGACGGCAGCGGCAGCGAGGCGACGGCGCCGCCCGCGAGCCAGACGGCGAGCAATCCCCGTACGCAGTCGGCGGAGTTGGTCAGGACCGTGGCGACGCGGGTGCCCGGCCCCACGCCGGCCGCCCGCAGCGTCGCGGCCATGCCGTGCGCGTCGGCGACGACCTCGCGCCAGGTGGTGCGGGCGTAGCGGTCGCCGTCCCAGTGGTACAGCGCGCCGTGCGTCGGTCCGTGGATCAAGGAGTCCCAGAGACGTATGTGCGTGCGTATCCGAGTGTCGGTGTTGCCCATGGCCGTGATCACTCCACATCCACGAGAGAGAGGTCGCCGGTGCCTCCCGGGCGTTCCGCCAGGGGCACGATCTTCTGCTGTCCCGCCAGGAGTTTCTGTTCGCCGACGGTGCTTCCGCTGACCCGGCTGATCCCGGCCTCCCGCATCGTCATCCGCTCGGGGTCGATGCGGATGACCTTCCAGGCGAGGCCGGTCTTCTCCAGGCCCCAGATGAACACCGCGCTGAGGTCGGCCTCGTACCACTTCATGCCGTGCCGTGCCGAGCGGGGGAAGGCGTGGTGGTTGTTGTGCCAGGCCTCGCCGAAGGACGGCAGGGCGAGCCAGGCGACGTTGCGGGACTCGTCGGTCGTGGAGAAGCGCCGGCGGCCGAAGTAGTGGCCGATCGAATTGACCGCGTACGTCACGTGGTTGATGAGGAAGATGCGGACGAGCCCGCCCCAGAGCATGCCGGTCAGGAACGCCCGGAAGGAGCCGCCGGACAGGGCGAAGGACAGCAGGCCCGCCAGGACGACCCCCGCGGCGACCACGGCGGCGAAGTGCTCGCTGAGCCAGCGCAGGGGCTTCTCGCGGACGAGGTCGGGGCAGTAGCGCATGGGGTCGGACGCGAGGTTCTCGTCGAACAGCCAGCCCAGGTGCGCGTGCCACATGCCGGCGACGGCGCCCTTGAAGCCCGGTTCGAAGTCCAGGTGCGGGCTGTGCGGGTCGCCCTCCTTGTCGGCGACCCGGTGGTGCTTGCGGTGGTGCGATGCCCAGATGATCGGCGGGCCCTGCCCGGCGAGGACGCCCGCGGTGGCCAGGGCGACCCGGATCGGCCCGCGCGTCTCGAACGCGCGGTGGGTGAGCAGCCGGTGGTAGCCGACGGATATCCCGAGGCCCGAGACGGCGTACATGACCACGAGGACGACCAGGTCGGTCCAGCCGAAGACGCTGTTCCACAGCAGGACCATGGCGGCGGGCAGCGCGAGCAGCGGAATGACGGATGCCGCGAGCACGAACCAGCGGTGTTCTTTGCCGTTCATTTCTCCTCTTCCCTGTTTCCCGCGGCGACTTCCCTCTTTCCCGCGGCGACTTCCCTTTTCCCCGCGGCGACGGCCCGGTTGAGCCGGTCCATCCGGGTGGCGAGCGTCATCCGTCCTTCGAGCCGGAAGGTCGGCGGCCGCCGCCCGTCGATGTCGCTGAAGCCGTAATCGGCGGCGAGGTCACCGGTGGAGACGACCTGCCCGGAGCGCTCCAACACCTGTGGATCGGCGGCCAGTTCGACGACCGCACGGCCCACGTACTCCGGCGAGTGGACCACCGCTGCGGGCCCGGATCCGAGTGCCTCCCAGGCGGCCTCGACACGCTCGGTGCGGACGAAGCCGGGGTGCAGGGACAGCGCCGCGACGGCGTGCTTGCGCAGGTCGGCGGCGAAGGCGCGGCTGAGCCGGTCGGACGCCGACTTGAAGACGTCGTACGCCGCCTGGCCCAGGTAGATGTCGCCGTCGGTGAATCCGATGCCGACGATCAGCCCGGCGCGCTGCGGGAGCATCAGGCCCGCGAGCACCCGCGTGACGTCGTACTGGGCGCGCAGGGAGCCCTCGCACAGGTCGTAGCGCCACATGGGCTGGTCCCAGAACGGTGCGTCGAAGCGGACCTCGCCGGATCGTTCGTAGCCGCCCCAGGCGTTGTTGACCAGCAGGTCGATGCGTCCGTGGCGGTCCCTGATCAGGTCGGCGAGCGCCTGGTTGTCCGCCGGCGACGTGTGGTCGCAGCGCACCGCGATGCCGGTGCCGGAGCGGGCGGTGACCTCGTCCGCGGTGTCGTCGACGGTGCCGGGCAGGTCTTCGGTGCGGCCTGCGGAGCGGGTGCTGCGGCCGGTGACGTAGACCGTCGCGCCCGCGCTGCCCAGGGCGAGCGCGATGCCGCGGCCCACTCCCCTGCTCGCGCCGGTGACCACCGCGATCTTCCCGTCGAGCCGGGGCGGCTTCCAGTCCTCGTTCACGTCCTGGTTCACGCTGCTGTCCTTTCGGGACTACGGGACTGACCGAGGTGGGTGGATGCGTACTCGAGCGTCCGCCGGTACGCGTCGGTGTCGGCGACGGGGGCGAGGCCGTGGCGTTCGCTCAGCTCGGGCAGCGAGGTCGGCAGCACGCCGCCGCTGCACCGCGTCGTCTCGCTGACGTCGCGCAGGACCGTCAGATACGACTGGGCGAGCGGCGGCAGTTCGCGCAGCCGGTCCGGGTCGATGCCGTCCGGGTCGACGACCGGCGGCGGGGCCAGGGCCCGGCCGAGGTTCGCGGCGTGCTTGGCGCACACCTCGAGTGCCGCCGTCATGTCCATGGCCCGTTCGCCGTACGTCACCCAGAACTCTCCCTGGTCATCCCCGAGTTGGACGGCTCCGAGCACCGCCTTGGCGAGGAGGTCCTGCGGTACGACGTCGATGCGGTTGCCTTCGTGCACGGGGATGAAGGGGGCGCGCCCGCGGCAGATCCAGTCCGACATCAGCTGCACGATCTGGCCGCGCGACGTCCAGCCGGTCAGCGAGTCGCCGATGAGGTTCGTGGGGCGGAACACGGTGTGCGGGACACCGCTGTCGCGCAGGAGCTGTTCCGCGCGCAGCTTGGAGCGGACGTAGTTCGCCGTCACGTTGCCCGCGCCGAGCCGGTGCGGGGCGTTCACCGCGAGTGCCGCGACGAACGCCGTGCTCATGAAGTGGACGCTCGCCCCGGCGCGGCGGGCGAAGTCGGCGGCCTGCCGGGTGCCTTCGACGTTGACCGGCAGATAGCGGTCGGCCGGCAGGCCCCATTCGGTGAGCCCCGCCGAGTGGATGACGGTGTCCACCTCGCGGGCCAGCGCCGCGTGGCTCTCCTCGTCGAGACCGAAGCGGTCCTGGGAGATGTCGCCGTGCACCACGGCGTCGGCTCCCTCGGGCACCGCGGCGGACGTGCCCCGGCACAGGGCGATGATCCGGACGGCGCCGCTGCGCGCCTCCCGCAGGACGGCCTGGCCCACCACCCCGGAGGCTCCGGTCAGCAGCACGGTTCGGCGCACGCTCATGCTCTCGACTCCTTCCACTGCAACAGGCGGGTGGTGGCGCGGGCGCCCGCGTAGAGCAGCGGCTCGGGCGGGTAGGTGCGCTGCCCGCGCCGTGCGTCGTCCACGTACAGGAGCCGGGTCCAGTCGGTGTCCTTGCCGAGCACCAGGTCCCGCAGGACCTTGCCGCCGGTGTGGGTTGCGGCGATGCCGTTGCCGCAGAAGCCGTATCCGTAAAGGATGTTGCCGCCGGGCAGCGAGCCGAAGTGCGGGGCGTAGTCGCGGGTCATGTCGATGACGCCGCCGTAGGCGTAGCGGAAGCCGACGTCGTGCCACATCGGGAAGAACCGGCGGAACTCCCGGTGCAGTTCGCGGTAGACGCGCGGTTCGTACATACGGCGTTCGCCCATGTCGCGGCCGTAGAAGTACAGCGGGGTGCCGCCGGCCCACAGCAGCCGGTTGTCGGCGGTGAACCGTGCGCAGGTGAGCATGGTCTTCGCCTCGACAAGGCCCTCGCGTCCCGCCCAGTCGATGCGGCTCAGCTGCGCGTCGGTGAGCGGATCGCTCACCATGGCGTAGCTCCACACGGGCACGGTCCTGCCGCGGAACTGCCGGAAGGTGAACTGCCGTGCGTTGGCGGCGACCACCACCTTGTCCGCGGTGATCCGGCCGCCGGGGGTGACGACGGTGGGGCGGACGCCGGGCTCGACCCGCAGGGCCGGGGTGCCGTCGTGGATCGTGATGCCCCGCTCCTTGGCGACGCGCGCCAGGCCGCGGGCCAGCTTGAAGGGGTTGACCTGGGCTCCGCCGGTCCGCAGGGCGCCCTGGATCGCGGGTGAGCCGATGACCTCGCGCGCCTGGGCGGCGGTCATGATCTCGGGCTGTGCGCGGCCCGCGATCTCGGCGGCGAGGTCACGGTCCTCGCGCAGCCGCTTGAGCTGACCGGGGTCGGTGGCGACCATCAGGTAGTCGTTGGCCTCGTACTCGGCGTCGATCTTGTTGCGCCGGGTGAAGCGGCCGATCTCCAGGATCGACCTGCCGACGGCCTGCGAGGCCTGGAGGGTGCGCCGGGTGCCGAACTCCTTGACCAGGGCGCGGATGTCCTTGCCGACGGTCGGCGTGACGAAGCCGTCCGCCCGGCCCGACGCCCCGTGTCCGGAGTGCTCGGCCTCGACGACGCGGATGTCGAGCGCGGGCTCGGCCTCCTGGAGGAAGAGCGCCGTCCACAGGCCGGTGTAGCCGCCGCCGATGATGCAGACGTCGCATTCGGCGTCCTGCCGCAACGGCGGTCCGGGCGTGACCTGTTCGGTCTCGTGCCAGTAGACGACGTGCTTCGGGGAGCTGGGCTGCCGTTTCGGAGGGGTGCTCATCTAACGCCCCTTTTCGAGAATGATCCGTGCGAGCCCCAGGTGGCGATTGCGGAAATGCCGGACGCTCGCGCCGAGATACCGCTCGTAGTTCGCGACGTTCTCCTCGCCCGCGCTCCGCACGGCCTGCTCCCGGTTCTCGGTGAGCCGGCGCAGCCATTCCGCGCACGTACGGCTGTAGTGGTCCGGGTCGTTGCGCAGGGAGACGACGTCGAAGAGCTTCTCGCCGGCCTCGATCACCTCGGAGAGCGCCGGTATCTCGGACTCCGGGAAGATCGTCTCGATGATGAACATCAGCTCACGCACGGTGGCCTTGTCCATCACGGTGTTGTTGCCCTTGATGTTGGTCTGCAGCGCGATCCGGCCACGGGGCGGCAGCCAGGCGTAGCAGCGCTCGAAGAACTCGCGGTAGGCCGCGACGCGGGCGGCCCTGGAGAGCCCGGTCTTCGCGAAGTGCTCGAACGCGCCGATGGAGATGATCGCGTCGTAGCCGCCGTCCGGCTGGTGGTCGAGCCAGTTCTCCACCCGCAGCTCGGTGTTGGGCAGCCCGGCCGCGCGGATCAGCTCGGCCTGGCTGTCGCTGAGGGTGAGACCCACGGCGTGCTCCACGCCGTAGATCTGCACCAGCCGCTTCAGCAGGCTTCCCCAGCCGCAGCCCACGTCGAGCACGCGGCGTGCGCCCACGGCGCACGCCCCTTCGATGAGGTGGTCGAGCTTGCGGGCCTGGGCGCCTTCCAGGGTCTCGCGCACGCCGCCGGACCCACTGGTTCCGGCGTCGTCCCACAGCGCACAGGTGTACGTGAGGGAGTCGTCGAGCCACAGACCGTAGAAGTCGTTCGAGATGTCGTAGTGATGCCTGATGGCCTCGGCGGTGGCCCCTGGATTCATGGCGCTCAGGCCTCGACGCGGGCGGACCGGGCAGCAGCGACGAGTTCCACCAGGTCCCCGACGGTCTTTACGTTGGCGGCGTCGGCGGAGTCGAGTTCGATGCCCGCGTCGTCCTCGATCGTGTAGACGATGTCGGCGATCTGCAGGCTCGAAAGGCCCACGGAGTCGAAGACCGTGTCCGCGTCGAGCGTCAGCGCCGCGGCCTTGCTTCCCAGCTTCTTCTCGATGAGCCGGCACACCGTGTCAACTGTGATCACGGGAATTCCCTTCTCTGGTGGGCTTCCTGGGTTTCCTGGGTTTCCTGGGTTTCCTGGCTTCCTGGCTTCCTGGCTTCCTGGGCCTCGTGACCGAGACACCTCCTCATCCAAGGCACCGGCGCCGCGGAGCGCATGACAGCCCGCCTGGCACGTTCCTGCCACGGCTCCCGGCAGGCCCCTCTGGCAGAGACATGTCTCTGGCTCGCCCGCCGCGTACGCCCGTCAAATGGCGGCATGGCGGCGCTACTTAAGGAGGGGCGACCATGAACGGCACTTACCGCGTGGTCGACTTCATCGTGGACTTCCTGGTCCATCACGAAGTCCGGCACGTCTTCGGGGTCGATGGCGCCAACATCGAGGATCTGTACGACGCGATCAACGACTCGGGCACCGCGGTGCGCGGCGTGGTCGCCAAGCACGAGTTCTCCGCGGCGACCATGGCCGACGGCTACCACCGCTCGTCGCAGCGGATCGCCGCGGTCGCCACCACCTCCGGCGCGGGCGCCATGAACCTGGTGCCCGGCCTCGCCGAGCTGAGGGCCTCGTACGTACCGGCGCTCGTGCTCGTCGGGCAGCCGCCGGCCGCGCTCGACGGGCACGGCTCGTTCCAGGAGACCAGCGGCCGGGCCGCGACGATCGACGCGGTACGTCTCTTCTCCGAGCTCGGCGTCTTCTGCGCCCGGGTCGACGACCCCGCGGCCATCACCGAGCTGCTGCCCCGCGCCCTGGCCGCGGCGACCGACGCCGCGGCCCCCGGGCCCGCGGTGCTGCTGCTCCCCAAGGACGTGCAGCAGGCCGCGCTGCCCCGCACGGAACTGTCGGCACCGGCCGTTTCAGCGACGTACGAAAAGCCGGCATCGTCCGCCGAACTAGCCCGCGCCGCAGAGCTGTTGCGCTCGGCGGCCGAACGGGACGGGGTCGTCATCGTCGCGGGTGAGGGCGTGGCCCGCGCCGACGCCCGGGACCGTCTGGCGCGGCTCGCCGATGTGCTCGGCGCGCCGGTCGCGGTGGCCCCGGACGCCAGGGACGTGTTCGACGAGACCGGCCCGCTGGGCCTGGGGGTGGTCGGACCGCTGGGCCGCCCCGAGGTCAGGGAGCGGGTGGAGCGGGCATCGGCGGTCGTCCTGGCCGGCACCCGGCTGCCGCAGATGGCGGGGGGCGGTCTTCGGGACCATCTGAAGAGCGTCCCGGTGATCGTCCTCGACGGCCGTGAGCCTTTCCTGCACGAGAGCGGGGAGCTGCTGCGGCTCACCGGGCCGATGGGCGCCGAACTAGCGGCGCTCACCGCGCTGTTGGAGGATTCCGGCCGGATGTCGCCGCCGGACACCGGGGTGGGCCGTGCACCCGCACCACCCCCCGGCGACGGCCCGCTGACCATGCAGGACGTGTCGCTGACCGTGGCTTCCGTGCTGCCCGAAGGCGCCACCGTGGTGTCCGACGCGGGCAACACCGGAACCTCCGTCCTGAACACCATCGGCACCCCCGCCGGCGGCCGGTACATCCTGGCGCTCGGCATGGGGGGCATGGGGCACAGCTTCGGCGCCGGCATCGGGGCGGCGTTCGCCACCGGGCGGCGCAGCTACGTCCTGGCCGGTGACGGCGCGTTCCTGATGCACGGCATGGAGGTCCACACGGCGGTCGAGCACGATCTGCCGGTCACCTTCGTGATCTACAACAACAACGCCCACGGCGCCTGCTACGTACGCGAACTCCTCTTCTACTCCGGGGAGTACACCTACAACGCCTTCCGCCCCGCGCGGATCGCCGAGGGCATCGCCGCGCTGTTCCCCGGCCTCGACGCGGTCAGCGCGTCCGACACACAAGAGCTGCGCGCGGCCCTGCTGCGCGCCCGTGACACCGGGTCGCCGTCGCTGATCTGCGTCGACGTCCCGCTCTCCGAAATACCGCAGTACCAGCCCTTCCAGGACCGCATCCGGGCCCGCGCGAAGGAACTCAACGCCATCGAAATCGCCGACGAACACGCCAGCAAGAACGTCAACGAAGGAGTCGCATCATGACCACGTCCGCCTATGTCCCGCCGCCCGCCATCCCGCCGGCCATCGCGGACGTCCCCGGCCTGCTGCGCTGGGAGACGAACTCCCGCGAGGAGGCCTTCGCGCTCGCCGAGGAGATCACCAAGGAGTCGTACACGTACGACGAGGTGTACGGCGACTACTGCACGGTGCACCAGTACATCGACGCCCCGCCGCGCGCCGTCTACGACTACCTCACCGATGTGCGCAGCCTCAACGAATACACGTACAGCACAAGGGACTTCGCCCCGACGGACACGCCCGGCCTCTATGTCGGCCGTGACACCCTCCTGGACGACGAGACCAAGATCTATCTGCGGATCGACGGCGACCCCGATGCGCTCACCGTCGACATGCGCGCCGCCTGGGACCAGGGCCAGGAGCTGTGGATGAACTATCTGCACCGCATCGTTCCCGCGGAGCCCGTCCTCGGGAAGTCCGGCACGGTCCTGATCTGGACCAACTGCCGCCACCCGTACTACGACAAGAACCCGAACCCGGAGCTGGCCTCCACCCCGGAGCGCCCCTGGGTGGGCGACCTGTGGGGTCTCTTCTACGCCGGGCACAAACTGGAGGCGGACAACCTGAAGAAGATCCTGGAGCACCGCTACGGGGGTTCCGCGTGAGGACGGTCAGCCTGCTCGACCTCGCCTCCTATCTGCCCGGCGAGCCGGTGGAGGCGAACTACTTCCTGGAGGTCCAGGACGGTACGTCGCACCAGTGGGGCCACCCGATGTTCAAGGCCCCGCGCCACCGGCACCACGTCTCGCGGGACGAGACGCCCGCGGACATGATCGAGAAGGCGGGGCGCACCCTGCTCGACCGCATCGGACCCGACGAGGCCCGCGGCATCGACGTGGTGATCACGAATGTGCTGCTTCCCGAGGTGTTCTTCAGCGGCGCGGGCGCGGAGGTCGCCCACCGTCTCGGGATCAAGGCCGACTGGGTGATCGACGCGCACAACGGAGGCTGTGCGTCGTTCGTCCACATGCTGCGGATCGCCCGGGCCCTGATCGGGTCCGGGCAGGCACGCTCGGCGCTGCTGTGCAATGTGCAGAACTGTGCGGGCACGGTGATGACCCAGCCCGACGTGCGCCGGCTCCCGGAGTCGGTCGTGCCGGGCGACGGCTGCGCGGTGGCCTATGTGGCGGCGTCCGAGGAGTCTCCGATCCTCGGCGTCGAGACCCTCAACAACGGCCAGTACACCGCTGATTGCACGCTGACGCTCGACGACGGGCGCAAGTACTGGGAGCCGGGGACGAGCCAGGTGCACACCGGGTTCACCCCCGACCGGATCACCGACATCCTGGAGCGCGGCAACCGCCTCGTCCCGGAAGCGGTCGGCAAGGTCTGCGACAGCCTCGGGCTCAAGACATCCGAGCTGGATCTGCTGATCACCAATCAGCCGAACCGGGTCTTCCTCAAGCAGTGGCAGGAGCGGCTCTCCATCGACGCGGAGCGGCATCTGGACACCTTCGACCGGTTCGGCAACCTCTTCGGTGCCGCCGTGCCGATCACGCTCGACCACGCCGTCCGTGAGGGCCGCGTCAAGGACGGCAGCCTGCTGATGCTGGCGGGCTTCGCGCACGCCGGCGACTTCGCGGGAGCGGCGGCGGTCAGGTGGCGTGCCAAGGGCGCTTCGCTGAACTAGCCGTCCCGTCACCAAAGCCCTCCGCCCCGGATCATAGAGCCGGGG